>JASBTH010000200.1 GCA_030148525.1 Saprospiraceae bacterium
ACCTTAGAGATGTCGTTCTTATTGTTCGTCAGAACGGAAGCCATGAATTCGGCCGGGTAGTGTGCCTTCAGGTAGGCGGTCTGAAATGCGACGAAGGCATAACAAGTCGAGTGAGACTTATTAAAGGCGTAAGATGCAAATGCTTCCCAGTCTTTCCAGATCTTTTGCAGGGTCTCTTCCGAGTGGCCACGCTCTTTACCACCCTCCAGGAATTTGGGGTGGAGCATGTCGATGATCTTTTTCTTCTTTTTCCCCATACCCTTCCGCAGCATATCGGCCTGGCCCTTCGTAAAGCCCGCCAATTTTTGCGAAAGCAGCATCACCTGCTCCTGATAGACCGTAATTCCGTACGTCTCTTCCAGGTATTCCTGCATTTCCGGCAGGTCGTAGATTACGGGCTTGCGGCCGTGCTTGCGGTCAATAAATTCGGGTATGTATTCCAGCGGCCCCGGACGGTACAAAGCGTTCATGGCGATCAGATCCTCAAAAGCGGAGGGGACCAGCTCCTTCATGTACTTCTGCATCCCGGAACTCTCGTACTGGAAGATGCCGATCGTTTCTCCCTTTTGGAATAGTTTATAGGTCTCTTCATCATCAAGCGGAACCATGTCCATGTCGAGTTCCACCCCGTGGTTGGTTTTCACCATGGCCACGGCTTTCTTGATGATGGTCAGGGTTTTCAGTCCCAGGAAGTCCATCTTCAGCAGGCCGGCATCCTCCGCGACACTGTTGTCGAACTGGGAGACCAACATTCCGGTGTCCTTATCCGCTTTTACCGGTACGTATTTGGTGATCTCGTCGGGGGTGATCACTACCCCACAGGCGTGAATCCCCGTATTCCGAACCGACCCCTCCAGCTTCTTGGCGGTCTGGATCATATGCCCTATGTCGTCGCCGGCATCGGCCATCTTGCGGAATTGATAGGCCTTTTCGAGTTCTTCCGAATTCAGGGAACCCTTCAATTTTCCGTCCACATCACCGTCGGCCAGCACCTTATTCAGAGTGGCTTTCAGGTGGGCGGGGAAGACTTTAGCAACCCTATCCACTTCCGACAGCGGAATATCGAGTACCCGGCCTACATCGCGCAGCGACATCTTGGCGGCCATGGTGCCGTAGGTGACAATCTGGGCCACCTGATTTTGTCCGTATTTATCGATTACATAATCGATAACCTTTTGGCGACCCTCATCATCAAAGTCAATATCGATATCCGGCATGGATACCCGTTCGGGGTTGAGGAAGCGCTCAAACAGCAGGTCGTATTTAATGGGATCCACATTGGTGATGCCGATACAATAGGCTACGGCTGATCCCGCGGCCGAGCCACGCCCCGGTCCCACCGATACACCCATCTCCCGGGCAGTGGTGGTGAAATCCTGGACGATCAGGAAGTAGCCCGGATAACCCGACTGCTCAATGACCGACAACTCAAAATCAAGACGCTCACTTATTTCGGGGGTAATGGTCCCGTAGCGTTTTTTGGCACCTTCGTAGGTAAGGTGGCGCAGGTATTCGTCCTGGGTTTTGAATCGCTCAGGCATGGGGAAAGCGGGCAATAGAATATCCCTGGCCAGCTTCAGGGAGTCTACCTTGTCGTAGATTTCCATGGTATTGTCCACTGATTCAGGAACATCCTTGAACAGCTGATTCATCTCCGCCTGCGACTTGAAGTAGAAATCGGAACTCGGGAAACGGAACCGCTTTTCATCCTCAATCAAACTGTTCGTATTAATGCACAGCAATATATCGTGTGGTAAATAGTCATCCTCCTCTACGTAGTGTGAGTCATTGGTGCAGATGACCTTGACGTCGTATTTTTTGGCGAAAGCCAGCAGTTGCTGATTGATATCCTCCTGGCTCACCCCGGTGCCATCAATATTCTCCAGCCCCCGGTGGCGTTGCAATTCAATGTAGAAGTCCTCGCCAAACAGATCCAGCCACCATTTCAATTTCTTTTCGGCCTCCTCGATGTCTCCTTTTAGTATGGTTTGGGGAATTTCGGCCCCGATGCAGCAAGAAGTAGCAATCAAGCCCTCGTGGTACTGCAACACCAATTCCTTATCGATGCGGGGAAACTTGCCGTACAGCCCCTCGATAAAGCCCAGGGAGCAGAGCTTAGACAGGTTTTCGTATCCTTTTGTATTCTTGGCGATGAGCAATTGATGGAAACGCTGATCCTTTTCACCTGCTGCCCGCGAAAACGCCTTTTTGTGGCGATCTTCGACCAGGTAAAATTCACAGGCGATGATGGGCTTCAGGTCTCTCCGTTCCGCCTCGGCCACAAATTTAAAGGCGCCGTACATATTCCCGTGATCCGAAAGGGTAACCCCCTTCTGACCGTCGGCGGCGGCCTTATCCATCATGGCGCCGATCTCCGAAGCTCCGTCGAGTAGCGAATATTGAGTATGGCAATGCAGGTGAACGTAGTCAGGCATAAGTGGGCTGAACTTTATGGTGTGTTATCTTCCACAGAATGTAATTCTTGAAAGATAAAAACAATTTGTGGTGCCTTCTGGATGTACTCAAGGTAAGTTTTCCACACCTATGGATTGATGGGTGGAAAGTCTGATTTCAGCATGCGGATCAGGTGTTTACCCATTTGGTAAAACCGCTCAATTTCATCGGGTGAGATTAGTTTATTGCGACGGTAGAGAATAAAATAGTACCCCACCCCCTCGAACGACCACTTTTTATTGAAGGTAAAAAAGTGCAGCACATCCTCTTTAAGAGATGCCCGAATAAAGTCTTCGTCTTTTCCGGTAAGCCGGTACTGTTTGGAAAATTCGGGGTGCTCTTCAAAATCAATGTCCCGGGTCAGATTCAGGTATTCGCCTACTTTGTGCAGAAAGTGTTCCGGGCGCAGGTATAGCTCGGGTAGCCCCAGATGTTGGGACTGGACGAAAAAAACGGTTTGATTTTCTTTCTTATGGGTATTCCCGGCGGAGATAGTATGCTGATAATCGAAAATCCGGATATCCGTTTCCAACAGGCCGTCGCGTTCCTGCATCAGGTGCTTGATTTTCTTACTGTGGCCACGCAACAATTGAAAATCCCGGAGGAAAGGCAGGGTACCATCAGTATCATCGCCCACCCAGGATAGCCCCAGTTTATAGGCTACCTGCCCCAGGCTGTAGGAACGTCGATTGTAGGCCATTTTTACCGAAAGGTAAAAAAAAGATGGGACCGTCTGACGACGGCCCCACTTCAAAACAACCTATTCCAAATTATAAGTCTCCAAAAACCATTATCGGTTCTTTTTAGTTGCGAAGTAATACGCGCTGCGTAGCGGCAGCTTGTCCATCAACGCGAAGCTGGATCCAATACATACCGGCTGCGCGACCACTCAGGTCAATATTTTCCTGCAGGCGCTCTCCCGTTCCAATGGTCCGTATGCGCTGAACGGGCTGTCCTACGGCATTCATAATAATCACTTCCATAGCTCCCGCATCGCGGAGTTGGGCTTCTAATCGCACATTACCGGTGGTTACGGTCGGGTATGCCCTAAAGCTGGAACCATCGGCCAACAGATTTTGAGTATTGGTCGCCGTTGAACGAGTGAAGTTCGCCACGGATCCCATACCAGCAGTCTGGTTAGATCCATCCGTTGCTACTACCCGGTGGTATACCGTTGCGGTTGCTCCTGCTTGCACGCCAAGACTGGCCAACAGGGTATCCAAAGCTCCGTAGGTCAAATCAAGTGATGCATTGCCACCCGTATTAGCCTGGAATACAAGGGTATCAAAGTCAGCATCAATAGCTGCCTGCCAGATGTAAGCCACTTCGGTATCATCTTCGGCACTGTCCATCCAGGTAATATTCAACAGGGTGGACAGGGCACCTTCCAGCGTCAATTCTACACCGTCGGCCGGAGCTGCGATAGCGGGTGCGTTGTCGGGGAAGAAATTCAATTGCGGAAGCACTTGGCCACGCAATTCGCCACTTGGATTCCCAGAAGTGTGGATATTGGCGTAGTAACCACCATCGAGGAATGTCATTATCTGACTCTCGGTCAAAGTATCACGGTTATTATCGGCTCGGTACACGCCGGCAGTAGCATCCATCGAAACATCGGTATTAAGAAGAATATCTACACCGCCATTGGCGCCTGGTCCTGCTGTATGCAAGTGGGCTCCCCCGGCGATATTTGCATCAAAGGCACTCTCCAGATTGGCGAAGGAACCGGTAGTTGTAAGTACATCACCGTTCAGTTCGATCGCCAGTCCGCCGGATGCTCCGGTCATGACCGGTTGTACCTCATTGAGACCAGCCAGGGTAGTCATCAGATACGCATTTGCCATGGGCAAGGTTTGTCCGCGCAATTCGCCGGCTGCAAAATTCATAGTGTGAATATTGGCGTAAAAGCCACGATCCCGAAGAGTATCCAGTTGGCCCGAAGTCATCTCGATTACATTATCGGATGCTTCCAGGGTGGCGCTGGTACCTCCATCGATGGTGAGGTTCAATAACTTGACTACGGGGCCCGCCTGGCCGGCCATACCGGCGTGCAGATGAGCGCCGCCTGCAATGTCTGTATTAATGGCACTGGACAATCCGTTCAGTGAACCAACACCCACCATGGACTCATTGCGAACTTCAAAGATGAAGAGTCCTCGCGCATCGGTATCGATGGGGGTAGGTACTTCTACGGCACCGGATAATGGTGTCGTAAAGTAGTAGTTGGCTTCCGCCAAAAGCTGGGCACGCAATTCACCACCTCCGAAATCGAGCGTGTGGATATTAGCGTAATACTTACGGGCACGAAGTGCAGCCACTTGAGCTGAATCCAGTTCAAAAGAGTTGTTACTGGCCGCAAATGCACCAGCGGTCATATCCAGATCAAAATCGGACGTCAATACAAAATCAACTCCACCGGTAGCTCCGGCAGCTGCCTGGTGCAGATGCGCGCCGCCGGCAATGCTGACATCAACCAGGGCACTGAGTTCATTGTATGAGCCGGAGATAGTAAGAATATCACCATTCAGCTCCCCTTTGATAGCACCGTAAGCCGTAGTTGTAACATCGGGTACTTCTTGTACGCCATTAAGGTTTCCGTGAAAAACGATCTGAGCTTCGGGTAACATTTGGCCGCGAATTTCGCCAGCCTGCTCCAGGTTGGAGTGAATATTCAGGTAGATTCCGCGGGCCATCAGCGCGGCACGGGCATCGGAGTCCAGTGTATAGGTGTTGGTAGCTGCATTGAGTGTACCCCCTTGTTGATCGGCATCTAAATCGGCCGTCAGCGGAATAGCAACTGGTCCGTTAGAACCCGCAGCACCAAGGTGCAAGTGTAATCCACCGGCAATAGCTACCGCGACGGGGCTTTCGAGTTCATCAAAGCTACCGTGGACTATCAGACTGTCGCCGTGCAATTCACCGAGTATTTGACCACCGGCACCGCTCACAACAACCGGATTTTCGTTCATGCCCGACAGGTGAGCGCGGAATACCGCCTGGGCCATACCGGTAACCTGTCCGCGGAGTTCTCCTCCCGGGAAGGTGGTCGAGTGCAGATTAGCATAGTAGCCACGAGCTTCCAACATGGCCATTTGGTTGGCATCCAGAGCAAAACCATTATCTGCTGCCGCAAAAATACCGCCCTTTAAGTCAGCATCGGTAGTCGCATTGAGCAGGATATCTACGCCGCCATTTTCGCCGGCCATACCGGTGTGCAGGTGTGCACCACCCGCAATGGAAGCATCATAGTCGCCTTCCAAACCGGAAAAAGCTCCCGATACAAATAAGGAATCATTCCTAACTTCCAGGGTAAGAGCACCGCTGGCCTGGGTCATGGCACTAGGTACCTCATTACTACCCATCAGATTAATAAAGTAGGTAGCATCGGAAGCAGGTAACAGTTGTCCGCGCAATTCACCACCACCAAACTTGGTCGTGTGAATATTTACGTACATCCTCCGCTCGCGCAGGGCTGTAACTTGATCTTCGGTCAGCGTATAGGTATTAGCAGCTGCTTCGTAGCTACCACTGCGCAAGTCAAGTGATGTGTTTGCCACCAGGCTAATAGCTACTGGCCCGTTTTCGCCGGCATAACCTATATGCAGGTGAGAACCGCCGGCAACAGTCGGGTCGAACATACCGTCTAAACCGGAAAAAGATCCGGTCACCGTAAGCTCATTTCCGTCCAAAACGGCCTCGATTGATCCCGTTCCATTACTGAGAACCGGCAGTACTTCGTGACGGCCAGATAATGTGGCCCGGAAGGTATCCTGAGCCTGAAGCACAGTAAGGCCACTAATTAATAATAAAAATAAAAATACGTAAATTCGTCTCATTGAGTATTTTTTGTTGGTTAATGCCCTTTAAACGGACAAGTAAATAGGTTGTTGACTTATTGCAGAATGATCCACTATTCTGTCGTCAAATTCACATACGTAGCATTTACCCTGTTTGGATTTAAAAAACTACCTTTGAATAATCCACACATACTATTGCTAGTCTTATATAAAGCACATGCCAACATCCAATCCATCATCAGAGGACTTATCCCAAAAAATTGTCCGACTCATTCGTACCAGAGACCGGACGGGACTTGTTTTACTGCACGATAATTACTCCGCCGCTCTTTATCGGATTTTACTGGAGCGTTTACCGCAAGCCGAAGTGGCTCAGGAAGCCCTGCAAGACGTCTTGATGAAGGCCTGGGATAATATGGATCAATACAAGGAAGGGAAGGGACGGTTATTTACCTGGTTAGCACGTATCGCAAGGAATACAGCCATTGATATTACCCGCTCCAAAAATTTTAAACAAGACGGAAAAACTCAAACGCTGCCCGATTACGTATATAACGACAGCAACCTAAGTGAGGATGCGCGCATCAACGACCCTGGTCTACGAAACGTTTTGAAAACACTCTCCCAAGACGAGCAGCGCATCATCAACCTATTATACTTCAAAGGATACACCCAAAAAGAAGCCAGTGAAGCATTGGATATGCCGCTCGGAACGGTAAAAACCCGTGTCCGTAAAGCCATTTCCACCCTGCGATCTGTACTTGGTGACGAAGGGGTAATAAGACTACTGTTTTAAAAAGACTGAAGAGCAACTAAGCAACACAAATATTTCTGGTAAACAACAATTGAAGGACATTGGACATCCAAGCTTACATATCATCCGGCATCCTGGAGCAATATCTGCTCGGGGATACTACCACCGCTGAAACGGCCGACGTAGAGCGTATGGCTGAGCAGCACCAGGAGGTGAGAGCTGAACTCGATCGAATCGAGATGGCACTGGAGAAATACGCCGTCATGTACGGTACTCCTCCCCCGGCGGGGACACTTACTGCCGTGCTCGACCAAGTAACACCGACCAGCTCTCCGGCAACCACTACTGAAAAGCCCGGTGCCCGGCCCGGCACTAACCCGCTCACGCTGGTCACCGGTCTGCTGGCTTTTATTGGATTGGCAGCTGCTATCTGGTTCTTCCTGCAGCAGCGCAATACGCAGAATGACCTGGATCAGGCGCAAGCAAATTTGCAAACGCTCCAGGAAGACTGTAATGAGATCCGGGAACAAAATGATCAGTTATCGCGCAGCCTGGATGTGCTCTCCAGCCAGAATACCGTTCCGGTCAGAATGGAGGGTACGCCCAATGCTCCTGATGCGCTGGCTACGGTCTACTTTAACCCCTCCGATCAGGTGGCGCTTCTCTCGGCAGGCAGCCTGCCCACTCCTCCTGACGATATGACCTACCAGCTGTGGGCACTCATCGACGGCAACCCCGTCGACATGGGGATCTTTGAGATCGACCCGGCCAGTGGTGACCTGATATCCGTACCCTTTATTGAGGGGGCACAAGCCTTCGCCGTTACCCTGGAAACGGCCGGAGGCAACCCAACTCCGAATCTCGATCAATTATTTGTCATAGGAAATGTGGGTTAAGTAAACCCTTCAGTTGAGGCAAAAAAAAGCCCGCGTCTGATAACAGATGCGGGTTTTTGTTTTTGTGTTCTGTACACTTAAGCAGCGTGCTGTTGAAAACACCTGCATGCATCCTGAATGGTATCAATGGATGCTACTTCCTCCGGGCTCAGAACCACACCGTAGGAACGTTCTAGTTTGGCGATGAGGAGTTCTCGCTCCAATGGATCCAGATATAAATCATCCACAAAATCAGTATGTGGGTTCATTTGATTGCTGGGGATATTCAGGATCCAGGATACCATTTGCATAAAATGATCCTCTGTAGCCGTTCGGGTTTTGTATACTACCACTGTGCGTAAACTTTTAACGTAACATTAGGCAAATCGCTCTAAGAACGAATAAAAAGACAGATTGGTTGCCTGCCTTACTCACCGTAACAGCTAATTTTTTACTAAGTACACCGTGAATACATACAAATGACCCAATTCTGACGACCTACAGTTCGTAGTTGGGCCCCAGTTTTTCTTTGCGGTCGTAGAACTTGCGAATAATGTCGATGACTTCTTCCGGATCTTCCACTATCGGCATCAGATCGAGATCCTGCTCATTGATATTGTGCGCATCCTCCAGCATGGTTTGTTGGATCCAGTCCCGCAGGCCCGTCCAATAAGACTTACCTACCAGAATAATTGGTAAGCTGGTAATTTTATTAGTTTGAACCAAGGTAAGGACCTCGAACAATTCATCCATGGTACCGAAGCCCCCGGGCAGTACCACAAAGGCCTGGGCGTACTTTACGAACATGACCTTTCGCACAAAAAAGTAGCGAAAGTTCAAATTCTTGTCGTAGTCAACGTACTGGTTAGCACCCTGCTCAAAGGGCAAATCGATATTCAGGCCAACCGATTTCCCACCGTATAGCGAGGCGCCTTTATTGCCCGCCTCCATAATGCCGGGGCCCCCACCGGTAATGACTCCGAATCCCTCTTCCGTGAGCATCCGGGCAATATCCACCGCTTTTTTGTAATAGGGGTGGTCAGGTTTAGTACGTGCGGAGCCGAAAATGGAGATACAGGGGCCAATTTGATTAAGGCTCTCAAAACCCTCTACGAATTCCGAGATAACCTTGAACATGGTCCACGAATTCTCGGCTTTTAACTTTTGTCCCCACTGTCGCATTCCCTGCTTTTGGGGAGAGGTTGTATTTTCTTTACTTTTTTCTACCATTGGATCAGTTTTCACTCGCTGTTTAGGTATTGGCTTATAGTGCTGCGAGCCCTTCACCAGATATGGTGACGGGCTCGCAGGGGCCAATCAACAAAGATACCTAGCTTTTGCGGGATGTATAGGCTTCCCGTACAAAGGCAAGTACTTCATCCAGATCATTACAACGAGAAAATAATTCTTTTAGTTTTGGATTGCTTTGGTCGGCACTCACCGGTACTACGTACCGTTCCACATCTTCCCGGGTAATCTCCTTACCACTCAGGATGATCAGTCGTTCCACAACATTGCGCAGTTCGCGGATGTTACCGGTCCAGTTTTGCTCCTGTAACAGCGTCAGGGCCTGCGGTTCGATAGATTTAGCCGATCGCCCCTGCTCGGAGCTGACTCGTTCGATAAAATGCCCGACTAATTCCGGAATATCGTCACGACGCTCGTTGAGAGCAGGTACCTGTATAATGATCACGGCCAGTCGGTGGTATAAGTCCTCGCGAAAGCGGCCGGCCTCGATTTCAGCACGCAGGTCCTTATTAGTGGCCGCTACGACGCGTACATCCACCTGGATCTCTTTTTCTCCCCCAACCCGGCGGATCCGGTTTTCCTGCAGGGCGCGAAGCACCTTTGCCTGGGCCGACATACTCATATCACCGATCTCATCCAGAAAGAGAGTCCCGCCGTGGGCTTCCTCAAATTTCCCCTTGCGTTGCTTGTGCGCAGAGGTAAAAGCACCTTTCTCGTGCCCGAACAACTCACTCTCGATCAATTCGGAGGGTATAGCGGCACAATTGACTTCCACAATGGGCTGATCCGAACGGGAACTTTTCTTGTGAATGGAGCGGGCCACCAATTCTTTGCCGGTACCATTGGGCCCCGTCACCAGTACGCGGGCATCGGTCGGTGCAACCTGATCAATGGTTTGCCGGATTTGATCCAGGGCCTCCGACGAACCGATCATCTTTTGCACCTTGGACTGCGATACCTTCCGCTTTAGTTTTTTGGTTTCCGTTACCAGGCTCGATTTGTCGAGTGCATTGCGGATGGTGATCAACAACCGGTTGAGATCCGGGGGTTTACTGATAAAATCAAAAGCACCCTTTTTAACCGCATCGACCGCAGTATCAATGGTGGCATGCCCCGAAATCATGATCACCGGAATATCAGGGCGCAGAATCTGAATTCGTTCCAGGGCCTCCATCCCATCCATCTTTGGCATTTTTATATCCAACAGGATCAGATCGAGCTTTTTGAGCTTTTTCAGCTTGGCCAGACCGTCTAAACCATCAGTGGCTTCGGTAATTTCATAGCCTTCAAACTCCAGGATATCTTTCAGGGAGTGGCGAATTTTAGGGTCATCATCAATGATCAACAGGTGTGCCATCTATTGGGAATTTAGCCGATGCGGAGGTAGCGTTCGCATGCCTCCAAATAAGCACGTACCAAGAAAACAGTTTTCAGAACGCCGAAATTCAATGATCGACGATATACATTACGCCGGTCGGAACATAATGTTACAAAAAATAATTATGTGTGTACGTAAACGTTCTTTTCCTTGTATTTTTTAGGTCTACCACTAAAGTGGTTCGTTTCATTGGGATTGCTTGCTTTTCTAAAGCAGGATCGTTCAACCCATGAACCGTGAACCGTGCCCCGTGGCCCGTGAACCGTCAGCCGTGAACCGTCAGCCGTGAACCGTGGCCCGTGGACCGTCCAACTCCCGGAGGGCCATCCAGGCCATGAGTCCCATACCGGTTCGCAGAGCCTCTTCATCGATATCAAAGGTATCGGTATGAATAGGTGAGGTTATACCTTTCGCCGGATTTCCCGTGCCCAGGCGGTAAAAACAGGCCGGCATTTCCTGGGAATAATAGGCAAAGTCTTCGGCGGTCATGCGAATCGGTAATTCTACGACCTTATCGTCACCCAGAAACTCCCGGGCGTAATCAAATGCCCGCCTGGTCAGGGTCTCATCATTAAACAGTGTAGGATACCCTACCTCAATGCGCAGGTCCGCCGTTCCGCCCATCGATTTGGCCAGATTTTCTACCAATTCCTGCATCAGTTCGTGTGCCCGGAAGCGCCAGTTTTCATCCATAGTGCGCAGGGTTCCCTGTAATTTCACCTCATCGGGAATGATATTCGTGGCTCCTCCCGTAGAGTTGATCTTACCGAACGTAAGTACGGTAGGTATCGTGGGATTAGCGCGCCGACTCACCATCTGCTGCAAGGCTACCACCAGGTGACTGGCCAGCAGGACCGTATCAATGCACTCGTGGGGCAAGGCTCCGTGGCCCCCTTTTCCTTTTACCGAAAGGTAAAGCTCGTCCGCAGAGGCCATATACATGCCAGCGCGAATCCCCACCTTTCCGACGTCCAGTGGAGGGTGAACATGCTGACCGAAAATAGCCGTGGGCTCCGGATTGCGCAGAGCTCCTTCCTTGATCATGATTGATGCGCCGCCCGGCAGTTTTTCCTCGGCGGGTTGAAAAAGGAGTTTGATCGTACCCGTGAACTGATTGCGTACTTCGTGCAGGATACGGGCTGCTCCCAATAGTGATGAGGTATGTACATCGTGCCCGCAAGCGTGCATCACCCCGTCGACCTGAGAGCGGTAGGCCACATCGTTAGCTTCCTGGATGGGCAGTGCGTCCATATCGGCCCGCAGGGCGATCACTTTGCTGCCGGGATCCCGACCCTCGATCAGAGCTACGACTCCGTTGTCGGCCACCCCGTGTTGATGGGGAATCCCCAACATTTCTAACTGGCGGGCCACGTATTTACCAGTCTCGGTTTCCTGGTACGACAACTCCGGATGCATGTGCAGGTGCCTGCGAATGGCAACTACTTCCGGGTAAAAGGTATCGGCCAGTTGATGTATTTGCTGTTTATCCATAGGTATTGATCGTGATCAGGCACCAAAAATAAGCGGAACGATCCACTTAGCCAGTACCGCCGCCATAAGAATGACAATAAGATTCAAAATAAATCCGGCGCGTACCATTTGGGGAACCGAAATATACCCCGATGCAAACACAATGGCGTTGGGCGGGGTCGACATGGGTAACATAAAGGCACAACTGGCCGCCAGGGTCACCGGAATGGTCATCTGCAATATATCAATACCTGCGCCCAGAGCAATAGCTCCTACCACGGGCAAAAATATGGTGACCAGCGCAACGTTCGACATAATCTCGGTCAGGAAAAGACTCACTGCTGTAAGCCCGATAATGATGAAAAAGCCGGCGCGTTCCACCCCGGAGAAGCCGGCCCCGATCATATCGATAATACCCGTTTGCGACAAGGCTCCCGCCAAACTAAGGCCTCCACCAAAAAGCAAGAGAATACCCCAGGGTAATTTCTCGGTATCGGACCATTCGAGCAGGAACTGGCCTTTCTTCCAATTGACCGGGACCAGGAAAAGGACAATCGACGCCAGCATGGCAATACCAGCGTCCGAAAGCGATAAAAAAGGTAATAACTTCGTTAGGTTGGTCCGGAAGATCCAGAGTAAAGCGGTGGTGGCGAAGACAGCCAGGGTTCGCTTTTCACCGACTGATATTTTGCCGAGATCGGCCACCTCCTGATCGATGATCGCCTGTGCCCCCTCAAATTCACCCAGGTTATTTGGATGCAGGATACGAACCAGAAATACATACGTAATGGCCAGCAGCAGCAGTGAAAAAGGCAGGCCCATGATCATCCAGCGCGCAAAGGTGATTTCCACCCCGAACTCTTCACTCAAAATCCCCGCGAACACCACGTTGGGAGGCGTGCCGATAATGGTGGCGGTACCACCAATATTGGCCGCATAGGCAATACCCAGCATCATGCTCAGGGCAAAATTCCGCATCCGCTTATCAGTGATCGTGATGCCCGACTTGCGCAATAAACCGATCACCGACAGGGCGATGGGCAGCATCATAACGGTGGTTGCCGTATTGCTGATCCACATACTCAGGGCCGCAGTAGCCAGCATAAAACCAAGCACAATACCATTGGCGTTGGTCCCGGTAAATTGTACAATATTCAGGGCGATCCGCCGGTGAAGATCCCAGCGCTCCATAGCCAGGGCGATCATAAAGCCCCCCATAAACAGGAACACAATCGGACTGGCATAGGGTGCGGCCGCTTCCTGCATCGGCATCACATCCAAAAAGGGAAGCAATACCATCGGCACCAGGGCGGTAACCGGAAGGGGTACGGCCTCGGTGACCCACCAGGCCAGCATGAGGGCGGCTACCGCCATCACCTTCCAGGCTGATTCCGTAAACCCTTCGGGCTGAGGAAGAAACAAAAGAATTACGAACAGAATGGGGCCCAGTATTAAGCCCAATCGTTTTGACATGGCCATAGGTAAAGTGGTTTTTCGCAGACCAAAAGATACGGATTGGCCGGTTGCCTTGCGGCAAAACCTAAACAAAAAAGCCGGTCCGAAATCTCGGACCGGCTTTTTTGTGCCCAAGCAGGCATTGAGCTAGTTAGCCTCCGACACCTGCGTGCGGGTGTTCACATTCTGTACAACGTAATCCCCCACCTGCTGGCCCTGCTGTACGCCAACATCAATAGCCGGCCGGTAGTGTATCCCTCCGTACAAGCGACTTAGAGCTGCTTCCTCGGAAGCATGGTAGAAGGATTCAAAGTCTCGTGAAGGCAGCCCGTACTCTTCTTCGCTGGTATCGTGAAAAGCAAAATTATCACCGAATATAGAAGTCAGTGCCGCCGCCGCCGCGCGCGAGATCACACTGTGTCCGCTGGTGTATTCGGGGAAAGGCGGCGTTTGCAGGGTTGGAGCCCAGGATTCATCAATGTATTCGTTGATCACCGTTTCGGGGCGGATCAAATTGGACCGATACTTTTCGTCCCAGCAACTTATAAACCCATCGGCCAGTGCCAGGGAAGTCATGGCATAGGCTTCGGAGGATTTCATAATGTCAGCATCTGCCGTCTCACAGGCGATCTGCACAATGTTGATCCAGTGCCCACCCGGAGTGATTTTCTTGGTGGCGTACATCACATGGCCCACATGGTGGGATACGTAGGGATTGCAATCCCAGAATTTAGCGATTTCGATGCGCTCCTCCTTGTCCTCCGCATCTTCCTGAACCGCATTATACACCTCCATCACCTCCTGATAAAAGGGGCTTCCTTCCGTCATGTCAAAAGGAGTAGGTGGCTTGGGCTTAAACTGGTCGGGCTTCTCCAGCACGAAAGTCCTGATTTCCCGCCAGTGGGGCTCAATACCGTCCATATAATCGGGCGGCGTTGGCTGCCAGCGGGCCGGATCACTTTCTACAATACTGTATTTAGGATAGGTACGCGTCTCTTTGTAGTGATCGGTACCGGACCAGTCCAGGATGGCCTTGCCCACTTCCTCACCGTAGGCCAGGGAGCGGCGGTACACATCGTTCGGCATACCCGTCGCCTTGAACTCTTCCATCATCTGGGCTTCGTGCTCATCCATCATGTGCTCCGAAAAGATGAGTGCCTTGCCAACGGTGATGAAGGCCTTCACAGCCGCCAGTGGGTAGGAATATTCTTTGCTCGGTTCTGCTGGTGGAACCCCTTCGAACTCATTGAGCTGCCCGGCCAGTGACTGGTATTCCGGGTAGTCTTGCTGTAATACTTCGTAGGCAGCAATACTGGAATAAGCGTATATCCGGCTGGCCACCGGTGGGGAAAATATGTCGTGGACGATCACATCCGTTAGCTGCTTCATGGTCTGATGCAGATAACCGGGATCAGCCGCCTCGGCCGGATAATCCTCATTCACCGGCTGACAAGATTGCATGCCAAATAATGTCAGGATTAAACCCGACAATACCATCTTGAACGTTGTTTGTCTATAGTACCTCATCATCAGCTTGTTTCATATTCTATTGTAACGTAAGGTGGTGACATTCCGTTATTTAGCAATAGCTTAGCCCGTCAATCTCACGTTATTTTACAAACATAACACACCGGGAGCAAGTTTTCGGCCGATTTCCTGTTCCCTTTTGCAGCCTTACGGCAAAAGAAGGTCTTTATTATTCATCAACGGGTACAAAAGAAACAGCTGCTCCTCCGCCCGGTGCCAAAACGATGGGCAATTCGGTGGTTGCATCAACCACCTGTTCTTTAATATCAATGGCCAGTGGATTGTCATTCCAGTGAGCATCTTTCCCATCGCAATAGGTGGTCGCTTTGTACGTCTTATCCGGGTCCAGGAAATCCAAGGTCACGGAAAAGGAACGGCCTTCCTCATCGGTGGCACTCCCCAGGAACCAGCGATCGCCATCGCGCTCCTTGCGGGCAATGGTCAGGTAATCGCCCACCTCGCCATTGAGCATGACGGATTCATCCCAATCCACAGCTACGTCCCGGATAAACTGAAAGGCAGGTTGCCCTTCGTAATGTTCGGGCAGGTCAGCAGCCATTTGGACGGGACTGTACAGCAATACGTACAAGGAGAGTTGCTTAGCCAGGGTAGTATTTACCTGATTATCGGGCTTGTACTCATCAAACTTGATATTAAAGATTCCCGGTGTAAAGTCGATCGGCCCACCCAGCATACGTGTAAAAGGTACGATCAGCGTATGCTCGGGCGGATTCATGTCGACACTCCAGGCGTTGAACTCCTGGCCGCGCAGACCTTCCCGGGCGATGATGTTAGGCCAGGTACGCCGCTTACCGGTCGCTTTGATGGGTTCGTGCGCATTGACGGCCACCTGATGTTTAGCCGCCGTTTCGACTACTTTCTGGTAGTGATTCACCATCCACTGACCGTGGTGGCGGATACCTTCGGGAATAATGGGGCCCACGTAGCCGGTCTTTACTGCGTGGATACCCAGGGACTCGCACAGTGCGAAAGCCGTATCCAGTTGCTGTTCGTAGGTGCGGGGGGCCGCCGAGGTCTCGTGGTGCATAATGATGTTGACGCCCTTCTCCTTACCGTAAGCTACCACCTCCTGTATATCGTAATCAGCATAGGGCGTCACAAAATCAAATACTCCCTCGCGGTCCGGAAAGCCGATCCAACGCTCCCATCCCGTGTTCCAGCCTTCCACCAGGAGGGCACCGATACCATTTTCGGCACAGAAATCAATGTAGCGTTTGGCGTTTTCAGTAGTGGCTCCGTGTTTTCCACTGGCCATATCCCAGGTCGATTTACCGAGGTGCATTTCCCACCAAATGCCCATATACTTGGTGGGCGTAAACCAACTGACATCCCCCAACTGGTTGGGCTCATTCAGGTTCAGAATGAGTTTGGAGGCGATCAGATCGGTGGCTTTCTCTGCCACCTGAACGGTGCGCCAGGGCGTTTCAAAGGGAAGCGTTTTAAAGGCCTTGGTATCGTCATCGGGGCCACCTACTAATTCACTTACCCATTGCATATTGTCGGCATCCACCTTCAGGGTCATACCCGCGTAGTCGTAGAGGGCCGCCTCGTGAAAACTGAGGTGCAGGCCGTCAGCCGTACGCATGGTGACCGGGGTATTAACTGCATTCTCGGGAATATAGGTCTGCGCCAAATTGGGATGATCCCGTTTACTAATGGCGTCAATGTCCGTAAAAGCGGTCGTATTGTAGAGGTGCTCGTAAATGTCCCAGTCACCCGGAATCCACCAGGTGGTGTGGTCGCCCGTCAGCGCAAAATGGGTGTGTTCATCGGTGATAACCACCTCTTCGAGTCCTTCCTGTTCCGGGAATGCATAGCGAAAGCCGATGCCATCTTCAAATACCCGAAAGGTAATTGTGAAGCTGCGGCCAGGCTCTTGCGTCTCCCTGAGGTCTACGGCCAGCTCATTATAGGAATTATCGACGGTGCGCTGCTCTCCCCAGGGCATGTCCCAGGTTTCCGAAAAGGAATTAGTTCGGCTGGAAGTTACGGAAAGCCCCTCTCCCAGGTCGGGTTGATCCCGGAAGGAAAAACCACCGACCACACTGGTATCGAGCACCACTATATCACCCCGTTTCAGGATATAGGCAGGTGCACCTTTTTGCGTAAGCATAAAATGTAAAGACAGTGTCTCTTCCGGGGATGTTACCTCCCAGTTTTCTTCGGAAGACTGTGGCTGGCAAGCTAAACAAACAATCGCCAGGGTGGCACAGATTAATGCATACGGTTTCATATTCAACTACCTGTTTAAGAGCTGTTTACAAATTCAACTTGGGGACGCCTGCTTGTAACACGCGAACCGGACCGTCGTTTCGCACGATCAACACGTATTCCTCACCATTGATGCGCAAGGAACGGATGTTTTGTACCACGCCCTCCAGACGAATATCACCAAGGGGGAACACCGTCGCATTACCTTGCGCGTCAAAATCCAGCACATTACCGTAACTGGCATCGTAGCGGCCCATTTCAATATTATTGCGGTAAAAGTTGCCACCAACGATCCATTCCGGCTGCCCGTCCTGATCCAGATCCATGGGCCACAAATCGTTAATGGTAGAAAACTGAAGCTCCTCGGGTAACACGTGTTTTTTGTAGGTACCATCTCCCTGGTTTTCCAGATAGAGGTGACGGGCTTCATCCACGTGCAGCACTTCGGCCTGACGCAATTTAGCGGCCCCGAAAATATCGGCCAACTCGGCGGCGGCCAGGTCTTTGGCAAACAAATATTCCTTCTTCAACGGGGGCAATTGCTTGGTGAGTTCGGCATAGGTGGCAAAGGGGTATTCCTTTCCCTCCAGGTAATACGTCAGGATCTGATCGATCTGATCGTTATCGTCAAAATCGTTGATATACAACCGCACTGGCTCTTCGGAGGTAGGTTGCAGTTTGGCATTAGCCCCTATTCCTCCGACCAGGATATCGAGGTCGCCGTCGCCATCCGGATCGGCGGTGCGCACCACATTCCACCAGCCGTGTTCTTCCCAAAGGACTTTCTTCACCAACCGGCCATTTTTATTGATAAAAGCCGTAACGGCCCCCCAATCGAGGGCCAGCAGCAGGTCAGGGTCTTCATCCTGATCCAGGTCTACCCAGCTGGCATCGCGAATCATACCAACCTCGCCCAGGCCCGGAGCCATACGGTTAGTGACGTCTTCGAAGCCCCCCTCGCCCTTATTCAGGAATATGTACGAACGCGGCGTTTTACCGTAGTTCCAGGGTACGGCGCGAGCACCCAGAAAAACATCGGGCAGACCATCACCATTTATATCAGTCACCTCTACCGAAGCACCCGTCATAAAGGTTTCGCCAAAAGCGGCGGTATCCACAGTGAATGACCCGTTGCCCTGATTCCAGTATATGCGTTGCCGGCGTGGATCCTGGCTGGCCCAATATTCATTCCCACCGGCTGCCACCACGATATCCGTCAGGCCATCCTGATCCAGGTCGGCCATAGCGGCATCCACATCTTCAAAAATACTATCCCGTAACAAAGCAGCCGGCGAAGCGTCCAGGTAGCTACCATCAGCTTGCTGTAGATAAATACGACTCTGGGTACGCTTGGAAGAGCCCAGGAAAATATCATCCCGGCCATCCTGATTCAGGTCACCGATGGCTACGCCGGGTCCTTCGGCCGATACCATAAAGGGAATTAAGCCTTCCCGATTGAACTCCACAAAGTCATTTTCGGTGTGCACATAGTCGATGCCAACGTCCGTTGTTTTTTCCCGAAAGGTGAAAGGAGGCTCCGGCCTTTCGGCAAAAGCTGACCAATCGAAGGTTGGTAATCCTTCCGACCAAGTGACCTTTTCCAGGGCGTTGAAGGTTGGCCCTTCGATGGATTGCACCGAATTATCCGGCCAGATCAACAAGAGACTGTCAATGTCCGAGGCATCACCCACGGGAATGTGAAAGGGGACCAGTGCACTGGACTGATAGCCGCGCACCGGAAAGTATTCGAAGTATAGCTTTTGGTCATCCCGGAATAGAATAGCCCGGGTACCAATCCCCTGACGATTACCTGCGGGGCCCGACAATTCGAAACGCAGGTAATCGCGGGGGGCGTCGGACTCCTGCTCCATGAGTAAATTCTGGTAGACCGAAGGAGCATCTTCAATATTGTTGACCACCACGTCCAGGTCACCATCCCCGTCCAGATCGACCGTCACCGCGCCGTTGGAGAAGGTGGGCTGAGCATCCGCTACCCGCCGGGATACATCATCGAAACGAAGGTCACCCAGGTTCCGGTAAAATTTATTTGCCAGCTTAATGCGGGGCATTTTTTCCACCACCGTCAGGTCTTCTTCTTCCAGATTGTTGGTCTGCTGTTTCCAGCGGATTTCGTTATTAGCCCGGTAGTTGACGTAATCGATATCGTTCATCCGGCGCGGGATGCCGTTGGAAATAAATAGATCTTTCAGTCCATCGTGATCGTAATCAAAGAACAGCGGTGCCCAGGACCAATCGGTGGCAAAGACCCCCGAGTAAATGCCGATCTCGCTAAAGGTGCTGTCCCCGCGATTTAATTGCAGATTATTCCGGGAGTATTGGTGGTTATAGCCATACCCCAGCTTAAAGTTGAAAATACTGTAGGAATCCTCAGCCAGCGAGCTCTTCAGGATGTAGGGATCTTCGGGAAGCATATCCAGGGAGATGACTTCATTGAAGCCATCGTTATTGATATCGGCCACATCGACGCCCATGGAAAAACGGCTGGTGTGGCGCACTTGCTCCGTGAGCACCTCCTTGAAGGTACCGTCCTGTTGGTTCAGATAGAGGTAGTCGTTTTCGTGAAAATCGTTGCCAACGTATATATCGGGCCAGCCATCGAGGTTGATATCCCCGGTAGCCACGCCTAATCCATATCCAATGACCGTGCTGTAGATACCAGCCTTGGTGGTTACATCCACAAAGCGCCCATTGTCGTTGCGTAGGAGTCGATCACCAGCCTGTGGGTGGGTATCGTCAAAGACCTTGCGCTTGCCAAAGGTGCCATTTGCGTGCAGCGAATGGTTGAGCAGGAAACAATCGAGGTCCCCATCCAAATCGTAATCGAAAAAAGCTGCCTGGGTACCAAAGGCTACAAAATCGAGTCCGTAATCGGCGGCCTTCTCCTCAAAACGGGGTATACCATCGACAATTTCCCGGCAGACGAATAACTGATTGCGTCCCTCCACCGTCTGGAAATCGCCCATCTGGCTGACGTAGATGTCCAATAAACCGTCCTGGTTGATGTCCACCACACTGGCGCCGGTTTTCCAGCCACCGCTTCCGGCAACGCCGGCTTGTTCGGTTGCATCTTCGAACTGCAGGTCGCCTTTATTCAGAAAAAGACGGTTGGATTCCATATTGCTGGTGAAATACAGATCGGGCATACCATCCTGATTGAAATCACCCGCAGCTACTCCTCCCCCATTGAAGAAGTACATATAGTTGAAGACATTGAATTCGCTGGTCTGCTCTAATTCGTTGGAGAAATCCAGTCCCAGTTCCGCTCCGTTAATCATTTTGAAGGGAGGTGGACCTGAGACTTCTGCGGTTCCTCGCGAGGACTCACAAGAAGTGAACAGGAACATGCCCACAAACAGATAAAAGAGCAGCAGTCGCTTGGTGATCATAGCGGATAATATCTTGTGCGTTTATTGTAAAAACTTGAACAACTTAGGAGCGGCATTATTTCGTCCTACCAACAGGTAAGTATCATCGCCCAGGCGTACATCTGTTATAGCCCGCACCTCTCCTTCCACAAAGAAACCGGAATCGCGGTTGTCCAGGCGGCGGAAATTTCCGTTACCTTCGTTTAAGAGTACGTGTCCATAGCTGGCATCCAGTTTGGAAAACTGAGGCATAAATCCATTATCATTACCGGCCAGGACCAGATCTGGTTGATTATCCTGATTGAGGTCGGTGCAGTAGATATCACAGACACAGGAAAATTGCACCTCCGCGGGCAAGGCCTGCAGGTCAAACTGACCGTCTCCATTATTCAGGGCAATGGCTGATTTGAAATACGTCCCTTCCAATACCCTGGCTTTCGCCAATACCTTGGCATCGAAAAGCTCCTGAATGGACCGATCAGCATAATCCGAGTGCTTCAGGTTCTGTTTTTTTAGCGCCGGCAACTGACCGGTCAGTTCCCGTTTGGTAACGACGGGTTTGTCTTTGCCGTCCACTGTGTAGGTGATAATCTTTTCCACGGTTTTATTATTGTCGAAATCGGCCAGCCACAGTTTGGCAGGTTTTTCCGGGGAACCGGTGAAATAAAAATTCTCACCACGATTACCCATGACCAGATCCTGGTCCCCATCGCCATCGATATCCGCAACTTCCAGGGTATTCCACCAACCGGCATAGGCCCCCAGTCCGGCAGAAAATGGCTCAAAAGCCTGTCCGTTCCAGGTCAGCACCATCGGAGCCATCCATTCCCCGACTAAAATGAGCTCTATTCGTCCATCATCATTCAGGTCAGCCGCTTGTACATCGGTAAGCATACCGGCACGCAACAAATCGGGAGCCGTGGCCTCGGTAGCATCACTAAAGGAGCCATCACCCTGATTTATAAACAAATACGAAATAGGAGCAGTGCCGTATTGCTGGGGTACCGAACGGCTGGCAACGACCAGGTCCTGAAACCCATCTTCATTGACATCTAAAGCTAATACCGCACCGGTATTGAAGCCATTGACCGGAATGGCGCTGGGGGAAAGGGTGAATCTTCCGGAGCCGTCGTTCAGGTAAAGGCGATCCTGCATCAGGCGGTCGCGTAAGGGGCGATGATTCCCTCCTGACCCTACGAAGAGGTCCAGGTCGCCATCATTATCAACATCCAGAAATTCGGCAGCGGTATCTTCAAAATCAGCGTACAGGGTAAAACCAGCATTGGACTGGGGGACCAATTGGCCATCTTGCTGCACATACAGTGTTGCTGCCTGGCCGGCCGCACCACCCACAAACAGATCTTCGGCACCATCTCCATTTACATCACCAGTGGCTGTGCAGGGGCCTTCCCGCGACAGCATTCGAATAGTTAAGCCTTCCTGAAAAAAGTCCACGTATTCATCTTCGCGATGCGTTGCCAGGTCGACGGGCTGTACCTGGAACAGTCGATTATCAGGTTCGCCTTCCGGCAAAATCCATTCGGGCTGGTAATTGATGCGCCGGGCATCGGAGTAGCGAAGGGTCAATATGGTATCAACGGGTACGTTGGTGTATACGCTTTGGGTGCGATCCGGCCAGACGACTACCATGGAATCCAGTCCGGGAGAATTTCCCAGACCAAAGGTCATGCGATAATCGATGGAGGATTGAAAGCCCCGGGAAGGGATCATCTGGAAATTGAGTACCTCATCGTTCCGGTACAACTGCACCTTGGCCCCAATGGCTCTGGTATTAGGGGCAGCTCCCCGCAGGTCAACCGTCAGGTAGTGGTGATCAAATATTTCGTTGGATTGGTTTTCGAACACATAGGATTCCATGTTCAGGTTATTAATGACCATATCCAGGTCGCCGTCATTATCCAGGTCACCATAAGCGGCACCATTGGAGAAGGAGGGCTGGTCGATGCCCCACTGCTCACCAATATCTTCGAACGTCATATCGCCACGATTCCGGAACAACTTGTTTTTTTGCGGCTCGGAAGGCATGCGGTCGATGATGCTTTGCATTTCCTCTTTTTCACCGGTCAGGGCCAGTTTTTGGGCAACGTCATTGGCGAAGAAATCCATGAAATCCTGATCGGTCACATCCTGGTATACCCCATTACATACGTATAAGTCGCGATATCCGTCGTTGTCGACATCAAATAGCAATGCTCCCCAACTCCATTCCGACGCGGCCACACCGCTGAAGTAGGCGATCTCGCTGAAGGTCTGATTCTTATTGTTGAGCTGGAGGGTGTTTTGCATGTATTGGTGACCGAAATCGCGCTGTACTTTCAGGTAATACGTATTGTAATTCTCGAAAGTGACGGTGGACTTGCGACGGTAATCGGTTTCGGGCAGCATTTCCGTCACGAAAACCTCGGGATAACCATCGTTATTCAAATCAGCCATATCGGCTCCCATGGAGGCCAGGCTGATGTGCTGCATCCAGTTATTGATATCTTCTTTAAAGGTGCCGTCCCCCTGGTTGATGTAGAGGTAGTCCCGCTCGAAAAAGTCGTTTGACACGTACATATCGGGGAGCATATCCCCGTTGATGTCGCCGACGGTGATGCCCAGGCCGAACCCGACCAGGCTACCGTAGATGCCGGCTTCTTCACTGACATCGACGAACTGGCCGCCATCGTTGCGCAGCAGCTTATCACCACCGCCTTTAAGGAAGTCCTTTACGGGCCAGTCTTCGGCCCGCAAATCTCTTTTATTACTGTAGTTCAGCGTATTGACGGGAATAAAGCTATTGTTGAGGATGTAGGCATCGAGGTCACCATCGAGGTCGTAATCGAAGAAGGCTGCGTGGGTGGTATAGCCCCGTTCATTGAGGCCAAACTCGGCAGCCGCCTCCCGAAAGGTGCCGTCACCCTGATTGATGAATAGTTCATTCGCCTGATCGTCGCCTTCCACATAACCTGCATTACAGACGTATATATCGAGCAGATCATCCTGGTTGATGTCGACCATGACTACTCCCGTACTCCAGCCCTTGTTACCGGCTACACCGGCTTGTTGGGTAACATCCTCAAACCGAAGGTCGCCCTGATTCAAATAGAGCTTATTGGGGCCCATATTGGCTGTCATATAGACATCGATGAGGCCATCATTATTAACATCACCCATGGAAACTCCACCTCCGTTGTAGAAATTACGGTAGCTGAAGATGTTGAAGTCTTCGGTGTGTTCAATGGTGTTACTGAATTGAATGCCCGTGCGTTGCGGATCCAGCAATTCAAAGACTTGGGTGGTGCTGGTATCGTCTTTTTGGCAAGACCATGCAAGGAACACCAATAAGCCGCAGATTAGTTGTCTCATAGGCTTCATTATGATCAAATGAAGAATAGAATTTGACCGTGTAAGGTAAAAAAATGTGAGGTTGGCCGACCTGTTTGCTAAGTACTCTGTACCGGGAGGAGATCCTTTGCATCTTATAAAATCATACAGGTCCAACCTACCGTTTAAAAAAGAAAGGTCATCCGGAGACCGAATGACCTTTCCATTAGCGATCCTAATCGCCATTCGGCGAAAGCATCATTTATCGTAAATTGGCTTAGTAGCCAGGGTTTTGCGTCAGGTTAGGATTAACTGCCAGTGCCGTTGGAGGAATGGCAAACAACAGACGCTCGGGGCCAGAAGCAGGTTTCTCGTTCCAGGTTCCAAGGAACTCACCGAAACGAATCAGGTCCTGACGACGGTGCCCTTCCCAGTACAATTCGCGGCCGCGCTCATCGAGTAGGTTGTCGAGGGTTAACTCGGCAAAAGGTTCTACCCCGCGAGTGGTGCGAATTTCGTTTACGATATCCAAAGCTTGTCCGGCATCACCGGTACGCAGTAAGGCTTCGGCTTTCATCAGCATAACGTCAGCCAGACGGTAGAATACGTAGTCATTATCGGCATTATCGCCGTTTACGTAGTCGATCGGGTACTTAATCACCCGCACACCTGTAATCTCCAGGTCATTACCTGTTTCAACCAGAGAAACATCTTCGGTAAAAGCCAGCGCGTTGCCGCGGCGATCTTCCAGTGCATTGCCATCAGCGTCAAACTGCTGCCCTACCAGGAAACCGGCATTGATACCACTGATATTGGTCATACCCTCGTAGTCCATCTCGGCACGTGGATCGTTCTCATCAAATTTGTTATAGAAATCGGCAATAGTTGTAAAGCCGTTCCAACCGGATGGATTCTGGTTATAGTGCAGCGTGCAGAACCAGCGTGAGCGCACATTACCGGAGTTTGACCCACCGATATTCTCACCGGTAAAGATATTCTCGGTAGAGACTACATCGTTGTTGGGCGCAAAATTATCAAAGTAATTTTCGGCCAGAGAGTACTTGCCGGAATTTATGATTTCATCGGCCAGAGAGATGACCTGATTCATGTCGCCGGCATCAAAGGTTGGGTTTTCGCGATTAGCGAAAGCACCTTTGTTCAAGTACGCCTTCATAAGGAGGGCTCGTGCGGCATCCTTATTAGCAACTGTAGCTGGTCCTTCCGGAAGATCCGAAATGATATCTTGAGCCTCCGAAATAATGAAATCAACAGCTTCTCCGCCCGAGAGTACCGTTGGTGGCTCGAGCAGGTTATCACCAGGCTGGCGGAAAGGCACCTGCCCCCAACCATCAACCAGCGAAAGCATAACAAAAGCACGCAAAAAACGAGCTTGTGCAGCCTCGGAAGGTGTCGTCTCGAAGGTCAGAATATTGGTAGTAGTAAATACTACTTGCAGCAATTCGTTGAAAGTACTTTCCAAAAATGAGTGATCAGCCCCCCAAGTGTGATCGTGCAATACGCGCCAAATACCGTTATCATCCCAGTCGGGACCCCGGGTTGGCCCAATAACCTCATCCGAGGTGTGCTCCTGAGCAGCCCAGAAACGGGATTGGTCCATGTAGGGCAGTCGCAAACCATCGTATGCTGATTGCAAAAGTGCACCTACATCCGTATTCGCATTCAGGAAAGCCTCTGCTTCCTGGCGAGTTAGGTCTTCGTTCAGCGTCTCTTCCAGATCGGTACACGCACTAAAAGTTAGTACTAACCCGAGAAGGAGTGAACATTTAGTTATAAGTTTCATACAAATTCCTCTTTTATACAAAAGTTCAATTTTAATTGAAAGTTCGGATTTAAATTGAACTCTTGCAAGAATTATCGGGAATCTGACAAAAGCAAGACGTTTCCGTTTTTTGTCAGATTCCCTTGAAAATTAATCAATTAGAAGTTAAAGCTGGCTCCGACAACTACTGTACGAGCCGATGGATACGGTACGTACTCAATACCCGCCGAAGGCAGGCCGTTAAAGTCGTTAACGGTGTTTACTTCCGGATCGAAACCAGTGTAATCAGTGATAACAAACAGGTTCTGGCCGGTAACGTATACTCGCACCCCATTGATGGCGTTTCCAATGTTACCAAAGTTATAAGCCAGGGTGGCATTTGCCAGTCGGATGTGACTACCATCTTCCAGGTAGCGATCCGAAGACTTAATAGCGTTAGACGTTGCCTCTTGGTTTTCCTGGTTCAGTAAATTGGCATCGATATTACGGGATCCAAGGTTACCGATCGGAATAACGGTGTTCTTGGTGTTGTTGTAGATATCCGCACCGAAGGTTCCGTTGAAGTTGGCGGTGAACGACAAGTTGCCATAGTACAAGCCCAGGTTTAACCCGAGGAGTACATCCGGGTTGGGATCACCCAGGAAAGACAATGCTTCGTTATCGGCAAAATCAGACTGGCCATCTTCGCCAATACCCAGGTGGTCACGCAGGTAGAAGGCGTTCAGTGGCTGATCGTTCTGCAACAAGTGGATGGTGGCACCGGAAATACCCTGTCCGAAAAGCTGACCGTAGCGAACGGCCGGCCCGTCGTAGTTCTCAATGGTGTTATCCAGGAAGGTAATGTTACCACCGATGTCCATCGAGAATTTCTCATTCTGCAGTACGGTTGTATTCAACGCCAACTCCACACCGGAGTTGATGACATTACCGTCCAGGTTGATCCAGTAGAAGCCGGCCGGAGCAGGCTGAATGGTAGGGAACTGGAATAAAAGATCTTCACTATTACGATTGAAGTATTCCAACGAACCGGTCAGTTTGTAATCAAACAGAGCGAAGTCGAACCCAACGTTGAAGGTTGAGGTTGTTTCCCAACGCAAATCAGGGTTTGCCACGTTCTCCAGAGAGATAGACTGTTGACCAAAGCTAAAGCGGTCCTGAGCAGCACCAGCAGGGAAAGAAGAGTTACCCGTTTGGCCCCAACCAACGCGGAACTTCAGGTTATCAAAGGTACCGCCTGACATGAAATCTTCGTTGTGTAGATTCCAGGCCGCAGCAAAAGCGGGGAAGGTACCGTACTTATTGTTCTCTCCGAATTTGCTGGAACCGTCGATACGCAGGGTACCAGTCAGCAGGAATCGATCATTGAAGTTGAAGTTCAATTGGGTGAAGAACGACTGCAACTCCGAATCGGGGGCTTGTCCCGAACCTACGCCACGACTTCCCACAGTAGAGTTACCGAAAATATTGGTATAGTCAATAGCGGTGCCGTCTACGATGAAATCCTGGGCAGATACGCCAATACCGCGCTCTTCGAACTTCTGGTACTCATACCCCAACAAACCGTTAAAACTGGTTGATCCAAACTCCGTGTTATAGTTCAGGGTGTGGGTCAGGATTTGCTGACGATTGGTTTGTTCGCTGAACGAAGCTAACCCTCGACCTTCCACATTCTGAATGTTGATGAAGGAGGCCAGTTGCGTCCGGCGGGAACCAATACCGGTATTCAAACCGTACGTCAGTTTGTAGACCAGTCCGTCCGTAATTTTTACCGAAGGTGAGAAATTGACGATCAGGTCGGTGGTCTCCACTTTATCGGAGAAAGCATCGATCAAAGCCACCGGATTGGTAAAGTTACCGAACTCGGGGATGATGATGGGCGAGCCATCC
>JASBTH010000206.1 GCA_030148525.1 Saprospiraceae bacterium
CCCAAACCTCAAACCTCAAACCTGATTATGAAACCACCGATCACTAATTGCCATACCCACGTTTTCACTAATGATTACGTGCCACCCCTGTTGGGAAAAGGGGTGTTGCCCAGTCCGGTCCACTGGCTGGCGCATTTGGGAATATTTATCTGCATATTGCGATACGTGGTGATGCCCATTCGCCGGCCCGATAAAAATGACCCTGCCCTCATCCATCAGGCAGCCTACCGGATTAAGGAAGGAAGGGAATGGCTGTACGATAAGTATACCTACTATCCCATCGTACCGCGCATTATCAAGCTTGTGCAATACGTGCTGGCCTTCGTAGTCATCCTGATCGTGTTGCAGTGGGCTTACGGAGATTTTTCTTTTGGCGAAAGCCGTTTGGGGAGAGGGATTAACCAGCTATTTGACTGGATATTCGCAGGTATCAATACCGTCCTCTTTAAAAATTGGTTACGAATTGCGTTCGTAGCGCTGGTGCTGCTGTTCCTGAAATCGGCGCGTAACCTGATCTTATTTGTCTTTAAATACCTTTTTCGCATTCCGGGTAAATTGAATACCGCCCTGTTTCGCCGGTATTTGCAATTGGGTGAGTTTGCTAAGTATCGCCGCCAGCAGGATATCCTGGACCGGCTGGAAGACCAATACCCTGCCGGGACTCATTTCGTAGTGCTACCTATGGATATGAATTTTATGAAGGCGGGTAGTCCTAAATCTGTTCCCGCCGAGTATGAGTCGGTTTACCTAGAGATGGATAAGCGCGGAAGCTACGACTGGCACACTCCGGAACGGTTGCTGCAACAAAAGAATAACTACCTGTTACAGCTGGAGAAGTTGCGCGATCTGAAACGTAACCGGGGGGTGTCGTTCAAGCCCTTTGTCTTTGCCCACCCGGAGCGTATCCGGTCCAGTCGCCGGAAAGGGGATCAAAAACCCTACTTCAGCTATTCCGTTTCCGATACCGGCGAGGTGGTGCTGGGGGATTGCTGGCTTAAGCGTTATCTGGAGCCGGACGATCCCGGCCTGCGATTCGCCGGCATTAAAATGTATCCGGCACTGGGTTATTACCCCTTCGACATCGATCTGTTACCACTGTGGAAGTACGCGGCCGACAGGCAGATACCCATCATGACGCACTGTACTATGGGTACCATCTTTTACCGGGGCATGAAAAAGCGGGCCTGGAACCGCCATCCGGTATACCGGCAGGATCCGGACGGGGATCGGTACTTGCGCTTATCCGCCACCCGGGCCCGGAATTATCAGCGGCACTTCTCGAACCCCATGAATATCCTGTGTTTGTTACATCCCGATCTTTTTGCCGCACTCTTGCACCATTACTATGCTTCGGAGCAGGTGACAGACGACCAGAAGGATATGCTCGACAAGCTGTTTGGGCAACCGGAGGAACGGCACCGGAATTTGCACCACTTGAAGGTATGTTTTGGTCACTACGGTGGGGTAGAGGAGTGGACAAAATATCTGCATCGCGACCGCAGTTACAGTGCCGCTCAATTGCGTATGCGTCCGGCATCGGGATCGGCCCTGGCCCATTCGGTAGCGGACCACGGTAACCTTTCCTGGTACAATGCCCGCGATGCCTGGGAGAATATGGATTGGTACACCATGATCTCCAGTATGATGCTGCAGTACCCTAATATCTACACGGATATCAGTTATACCCTGCACGACGAAAGGATATATCCCCTCCTGCATCAGACCCTGCATCACGATCGTGGCACCAACGTTTCTACACCCCCGCATTTGGCGGAAGCCGGACTAATACTGCCCACCCACCGGCTGGGGGATCGGGTACTCTTCGGCACCGACTTTTATATGATCCGCAGCCATAAGACCGATAAGGAACTGCTGGCACAGACCCGGGCGAAGCTATCCGAACCCGAATTCGACCAAATCGCCCGCTATAATCCACAGACCTATTTGCGAACAACCTACTGAGTATGCCCATATCCAATACGATCAAATTGCCGCTTACCGACCGTCAACCTAAAACCTCACCGTGGCCCAGGGCCCTTTAAAAAGGATCTTTTGATTACCTATAGTCCGTTGATTCTCTGTAGTCATCGGATTTCCCATCGTCGTGTTTTCGAATCATTTCGTCGACAAATGCACCCATTTCACCCGCGGAATCAGCAGTTTATAGGTAATCAAACACCCAAAGCCATGTTGACCTATTTTCGTAAAGTTCGTCGTGCTGTTCGTGAATCGGGAAGTGTAAAGAGCTATTGCCTTCACCTGATCGGTGCGGGTGTATTTTTCATCATGTGCTCGGTCAATACACCGCTTACCGAAGCCGAGGAAGCTGCCGTTCGCACCGACCCTCAAATGGAGATCGCTCATACCGATCAAACCGTATAACCCCATGCACCAATCATTTGACAGCGGAGGAACCCGTTCCATCAACTCACGATCAGTTCGTACCAGTAGGTGGAACTTGTTCCACCATAAGTGCCGTCCGTGGGCGCCGAAGGTAACCTACTGTATAACCATACACGAAAAAAGCAGGTGGAACTTGTTCCATCCCAAGTGCCAGAGGCACGACCTTTCTGTCCGCCCGGACGCAAGTCCGGGCAAAACGCTCCACCCCCCAATTCATCCACACAAAACCACTCATGCGCCAACTGTTACCATTCACTCTTTTTGCTCTGCTTACCCTCCAATGCTACGCCCAAGTCGATCAGACGGATCCGCTGCATGCGGAAATACTGCGCCTCGACAGCCTGCTCTTCGAAGTGAGCTTTAACAACTGTGAAGTAGATATCCTCTACGAGCTTACCGATGACGATTTTGAGTTCTACCACGATCAGTCGGGCATTACCCGCGGGCAAGAGTCTTTTGTGGAAGGTATTCGCAACAACATTTGCGGACTGGAATACCGGCCATTACGCAAACTGGTAGCGGGGTCGACCGAGGTGTTCCCGCTATACGAAAACGGGGAATTGTATGGAGTGGTGCAGCGCGGCGAGCACGAGTTCTATGCCCGCGAGGCCGGTAAAGAGCCCTACCTGACGAGTACGGCCCTGTTTACCCACCTGTGGATCAAAGAGGGCGATCAGTGGATCATCCGGCGAGTATTGAGTTTTGATCATCACTAGTCCACCCTCGCCTTCTTCTTAGGCGTATAGATGATAATCACCTGAATGGCAATAGCCATAAAGATGAGCAGGTAAATCTCAATACGTGTGAATAATTCAACGTGCTTGATAGCTTCCTTACTAATGGCCATTTGATTGCGGCCCTCCCTGAGTTGGATTTTAGTAAGTTCATGTAGATTGTCCTTGATATTCGATAGTTCCTCCCGATAAGCCATTTGATCACTCGGTTGCGGGACTTCCATTTTCCGCAATTCCTGTAAATCGTCTTGCAGTAACCCGAAGGTTTTTTCTTCCCGGTCGGTCAGCTTGGTGGTGAGGTATTTTTCGATGATGATGTCAATTTTCTCATTGATTCGCTGATTGGGCCCATTGAAGAATTCCGAGTCTGAAGTGACGGCAGCCAATTCTTTCTGGTGAGTCATTTGCGAAAGTTCAAAGATGAGGTCATTGACTACCAGGCGGTCTTCGTAGATGGTAACGATACTGTTTTTGACACGGCGAAAATTGTCTTTATCGATCAGGTTGGTGGCGAGGATCAGGACGAAAACTAATAGAACACCCAGGGTCCATTTTATTTTTGTGAAAAACGTCATAGCCTGTTTTTATTTTGAATTTGATTGGTTTCTCTGTAATGTTGGAGTGTGGTATTCGTCTGGCTTTCGCCAAAAATCAGTCGCTCATGTCCGTTGCGCTCAACACCTGGTTCAACGCAACATCGTGTTCTTCGACGGGGACTTTATTCACTAGCTGGAAGGGGTAACCGATACCTGCTTTATACGCATCGGGATGTTGCAACAGGAAGGCATCGTAATACCCGCCTCCGTACCCCAACCGGTAATTTGCCTTATCGAAGGCCAATCCCGGTACTATTATCAAGTCGTAGTTTCCGGAAAAAGTTCTCGCCATAGCCGGATGGCTGGTGCCAAAAACGCCCCATTCCAATTCGTCGAGGGATCGCAGTACCAGGTGCTGCAGCTTGCGGTCGGGCAGGGTTTTGGGAGTAACTACGGTGAGGCCTGCCGCTAGCATCTGCCGAATGAGCGGCACAATGTCGACCTCGGTGCGCATGGGCAGGTAACAGTGAATGGTTGCCCATTCCCGCTCGCTGAGCATATCCCAGAGCATGTCGCAAATGGCCTGATCCCATGCTTTTTTTTGCCGGGGATCAAGCTCAGCACGCTGGGCAAGCATGTGCTTTCGCAACACTTTTTTTTGCTCGACAGTAGACATAAGGCGATTGGTTGAGTGTTGAATATCGGGAGAAAATGACAATTTCTTCATTTATCGGGGTGGTAGTAATGTACTTACCACCTTCAATGATTAACTGCTTTCTCCTTTCCACGCCGCCGCAGAAAAGGGGACTGATGCATTGAATATTGCTTAAAAATGGATAAAGCAACAGGTGTTTGCTTGTTTTTTTGCGAAAGCTAAACTATATAGTCGGGCGAGCAAAGAGTTCATAAACGGGAGTGAACATATAGTTTGCAATAGTTTTACTTAAATTAATGGCCCCAGTTAGAAAGGTTGCAAGGGCCTGCAGCCTGCTTCAGTCCTGTTAAGAACATCTAATGAAAAACCTAAGTAGCTGTTTGCAGTTGCTGCTCAATGTCCGTTAGGGGGGTGATTGCCCTGACAAACCCCAATAGCTCAACGGAACGCAAGAGTTCCTGCCAGACAGCACTAAAACTATCCATCAGAATGAGTTCTAAGTTCTACGACGTAAAAAATTTGAAAGGAGACATTACCGGTGGCCTGGTTGCAGGAGTAGTAGCTCTGCCACTAGCCCTGGCGTTCGGTGTGCAGTCCGGAATGGGTGCCACCGCCGGACTTTATGGTGCCATTGCCATCGGTATCTTTGCCGCCATGTTGGGTGGCACGAAAACCCAGGCCAGTGGTCCCACCGGTCCGATGACGGTGGTGTCAGCGGCCCTGGTAGCGGCAGCCATTGAGATGACGGGTAGCCTGGAAAACGGTATGAGCATCATCCTGCTCACCTTTATGCTGGGAGGTGCGCTCCAGATTCTTTTCGGGGTGTTAAATATCGCCGGCTACGTCAAATACTTCCCCTATCCGGTGGTTTCGGGATTTATGAGTGGTGTGGGATTGATCATTATAATTTTACAGATCTTTCCCTTTGCCGGACTTAGCTCACCGAAATCGACGATTGCCGTTTTACAGGATATGGGCCGGCTGTTTGCCGAGTTCAACGTCCAGGCCTTAATACTGGGCGGGATAACCGTAATAGTCTATTTTGTTTTTCCCAGAATCACTACAGCGGTTCCAAGTCCGCTGGTAGCCCTGATCGTGGCTACGTTAATCGGCTATTTTCTGAAGATGGATGTGCCCGTAATCGGTGATATCCCTTCCGGACTGCCGACCTTAAAACTCGGAACGATATTTTCACCGATCGACTCCAACGCTTATGGTCTGATCGTGGAATACGCCTTCGTATTGGCTATTCTGGGTAGTATCGACTCCCTGCTGACCTCAGTGATCTCCGACAATATGACCAAATCCAAGCACAATAGTAACCGGGAACTGATCGGACAGGGAGTTGGTAATATGCTCGCAGCTATTATCGGTGGTATTCCCGGTGCCGGTGCTACAAAAGGTACGGTGGTGAATATTAATGCAGGCGGACGCACGCGCTTATCGGGTACTACCCACGGCTTGTTTTTGCTGGCTGTGTTGCTGGGACTGGGGTCGTTGGCTGCGCATATTCCGCTGTGTGTGCTGGCAGGTATTTTGATCCCCATCGGTTTTAAGATCATTGATTTCAAGGGGCTTCGTCACTTACGTAAAGTGCCCAAGTCGGATGCCTTTGTAATGATCGTTGTACTGCTCATTACCACCTTCGGTAGCCTCATCCAGGCCGTGGGTATTGGTGTTGCGCTGGCGTGCTTACTATTCATGGTCAAGATCGGACGGATCAGTGAAGAAGGACTGGATGCTGATGCCATCTCCGAGATCGATGATGTAAACCCCTGGCAGGATGACCCTGACTTCTATGAAACCTACAAGGACTACGTGCTGATAAAGCAACTGTACGGCCCTTTATTTTTTGGGTTCACCGCCTATTTTAAAGATGAGGTCCTGGCCCGTTCGGAAGGGGTAAAGGCCATTGTTTTCCGTATGGATAAGGTGCCCTATATGGACCAATCGGGTCTGTACGTAATGGAAGACCTTATTCTAAATCTACGCCAGAGAGGCGTGGAGGTATTGCTGATCGGCCTACAATCGCAACCCCGTGATATGCTGGAGGCCATCGATCTGGTGCCGGATCTGGTACCCGAAGAGGATGTGTTTGATACCCTGGATGATGGTCTGGAATACCTGAAGGGAAAGTTGAAGGAAAATGACGTGAAGGTATAGCGGATGCTATATGCCTGGAACTGTCCCAAATCGTTATACCGCTTCCGAAAAGGTTTGGAGTCCCAGCACGAAGTACTGCGGAGCAAAACCACTTCGTTGTCGGTATAAATACTTCACTATCCAGTTAAAGACTCTTAAGGCGCTACCGGGAAAGTATCACATTGGTGTACTTTCCCGGTAAAACCTGAAGCGTGAAAAAAGCCCATATCCTTTCTTTTCTGTATGTCACCCTCTTTTTCGATAGTGGGCTTTATCGTGTCCCTCTACCAAATACAACGTGGGCTTGCGGTATCCAGCC
>JASBTH010000211.1 GCA_030148525.1 Saprospiraceae bacterium
GGTGGTATGAAGCGATATTGGTGGCTTACCCATCGTTTAAGATGCCGCGATGCTGAATATTATTCGATGATCGCAGGCGTAGCTGCTGGATTATGGAATTTTAGCCTGAAACCCTAGTAAAACCTAGCGCAACAACTCTAATATTCCACCGGCAGGTATAATCCCGTGAACAAGGATAAGGAAAGAAAAGAGTCCCGTCTGGCATGCCAGCGGGACTCTTCTTTTTTGGGTGGTTGGTATATGCGGTAGAGAATAGCCTGCAAGAACTATCAATGATATTCGTGCTTTTGGTTTCCTTGTCAGACTATTCCTTGCGGACAGTGGGATATGTAATACCCAGTTGCTCCAGATAGGAATCGTACTTAGTCTCGTCGTAGTAAAAAGCCTCCAGCTTGGGGCGGAACTCCTGCATGATCTCGGTGTTCAGGTAGATAGCGGGCTTGTCTTCTTCGCCTACCATGGGAACGTATTCCTGATTCATCCCCTGTTCTTCGCGGAAGTAGTCCCAGGCCTGATCCACTAATTCGGGCTGCAGGAAGAAGTCCAGCAGGGTCATGGCCTCGGCTTCGGCTCCGGCGACCACACCTTTATGGGCAATGGGTGTTGCCATGGCGACGGCATTAGCCCAGTGGTGACCGGGTAGTCCCGGAATATTTGAAGGGAACCGCAGCGTGACCGTAGGTAGTTTCCAGGAAATATCGCCAATGTCGTCGGATCCGCCGCTGACAAAACTGCGTATGGGCGGACGGATGGAGTCCAGCTTAGTGGGCATACCGGAGGTGTCGCGCGGCGAGTTGATCTCTTTCTGGATGGCTTTCGCCAGCATTTGATCTTCTTCACTCCATTCGGGAAGGCCAACTTCCCGGATATTCTGGTACATCGTCTCGGCGATCACTTTATTGAAGTGACGCGGCCAGGCCGAGCCCAGGATGCGACTGCTCATTTCGGTATCCGTCATGAGTGCGGCACCCTCGGCCATGCGATTGGCGCGTTCGTACACTTCCATGATCCGGGGGTAGGTCACGTGGCGGAAGTAGTACCATATGGACGCTTTGGAGGGAACTACATTGGGCTGATCACCGCCGTTCTTGATCACGGAGTGCGAACGGTGCAGAGGGTCGAGATGCTCGCGGGCGTACTGCCAGCCGATGTTCATCAGCTCCACCGCATCGGCCGCTGAGCGACCGCGCCAGGGGGCACCGGCAGCGTGGGCCGCCTCCCCTTCAAAGGTATACTCCACGGAGATCAGTCCCGTTCCGCGGGCCTGGCCCCAACTCACACTCATATTGCTGGAAACGTGGGTGAAAATACACATGTCGACTTCGTCGAAATACCCGTCCCGGGTGAAGTAGGCCTTGGTACCGACCAACTCCTCGGCTACGCCCGGCCAGAGGATAATCGTTCCGGGAATATTCTCCCGTTCCATGATCTCCTTAACGGAAAGAGCCGCTACGATATTCAGGGGCGAACCGGAATTATGGCCTTCCCCGTGGCCGGGGGCGCCCTCCACAATGGGGTCATGGTAGGCTACGCCTGGTTTTTGGGAGGCTTTCGGAATACAATCCAGGTCGCTACCCAGCGCAATGACCGGTTTGCCGGAACCCCAGGTGGCCCACCAGGCGGTGGGAACGCCGCTAATACCGTATTCCACGTCAAATCCATGTTCCTTGAGGATGTCGGTCAGGTATTTTGATGTTTCCACTTCGTGGAACCCCAACTCCGAAAAGCTGAATACTTTATCGACCATGACCTGAGCCAGTTTGGCGCGATCCTGCACCTTTTGGCGAACCTCCTCCTTTAGTTCAGCAATGGTTGCCGCGTCGGCCTTGGGACCTTGCGCCAGTGCAGTAGCCGAAAAAAGGCAAAGCAGGAGAGAAATGATAAGTGTTTGTTTCATAATTATTAGTTGTAGTGTGCTCCTCCCTTGAGGGAAGAACTCAGTCAGTTAAAAGCTACATTTGATCCTTATCCGTACGAATATTCAGCAAGCGGAATCCCTGGTCCTGCAAGCCTTCATTGATAGACTTCAGACTGGAATCAAACAAGGTATTGAGTTCTTGCAGGTAGCCGTCCAGCTCCTGGCTCAGTTCTTTGCGTACCTCTTTTGCCTGATCAGTGGGCGGATAGTCACCGCGTTGCTGATCGGCCATAAGGAAAGCCAGGCGGTTATTTACCCGGATACCGTAGTTGAGCGGATCCTGGTAACTCTGGTTCTTGGTCATGTGGATATTGTTCTCGATGACCTTCATCTCTTCGTCCAGCCGGCGGGCTTTTTCCAGCACCTCTTCGTAGGCCGGATCATCTGCCAGCTTTTGTTCGAGGTAGTTGATGTCTTCCCGCAGCGAGCGAATATCCCGGATTGCCTGGTGGGCTTCACTCACTTTGTCCCGCACCTGCATCAGGAATTCGAACTGCTCCTGATATTCGGCCGGAGTGGTCTTCAATCGTGGATCGGGGATGATCTCAAACTCCTGCTCTATCACTGTTTCTCCGGCGGTCAGGCGTGCTTTATAGGTGCCGGGAACGGCTTTGGGGCCCCGGTTGGGCGATGAGTACAGGATCATGCCGTCGAATTCGGTAAAGCCGGGATAACGCATATCCCATACGAAGCGGTTGCCACCGGTCGAGGCGGTCAGACGTTCACTGCGCTCCGATGCATTGGTGTGGAAGGTGCGGATGGGCGAGCCGTCCATTTCCATGATCTCGAGTGTCACTTCATCTTCCGCTTTCCGGTCCTGCAGGTAGTAGTGAAAGATTACCCCATTGGGATGATTTTCGCCTTCGAGGCGGTCATCGCGACCACCCCAGCCACCACCCTGAGCCATGCGGTACGACTGCTTGGGCTTGAATAAATACGCATCGGCATTTGCGACCTCATCAGATAGTTGATGCAGGGGTGTAAGGTCGTCGATCATCCAGAACGATCGACCGTGCGTGGCGGCAATGAGGTTGTTGTCGCGAACGTGCAGGTCCCGGATAGCCACCACCGGCAGATTCATTTGGAAAGGACTCCAGGAGGCACCGTCGTCGAAGCTCACGAACATCCCCCATTCGGTACCGGCGTAGAGCAGTCCCGGTCGCGTTTTGTCGGCCCGGATAGCTCGTGTGTAGTAGGTGTCGGGGATGCCGTTGGTAATGACCTCCCAGGTCTGACCGTAATCGGTCGTCTTGTACAGGTAGGGGGTGTAGTCCCCGAATTTGTAACTGGTAGCCGCCACGTAGGCACCACCTTCAACGGTGGGGTGTACATCGATGCAGTTCATCATGTTGTGGTCCGGCGACATGGGCGGGGTAACATCGGTCCAGGTTTCTCCTCCGTCGCGGGTCACGTGGAGGAGTCCATCATCCGACCCGGCCCAGATCACTCCTTCCTCCAGGGGTGATTCGGCGGCGGCAAAGATGGTGGCGTAGAATTCAACGCCGGTATTATCCTGGGTGATAGGGCCGCCGGAAGATTCAATGGTTTTTGGGTCGGCCCGCGTAAGGTCCGGACTGATCACCTCCCAGGACTGCCCGCCGTTATAGCTAACGTGGACCTGATTAGAGGTGGCGTAGAGTTTGGAATCATCGTGGGGGCTGAAAAAGATGGGGTAGTTCCAGTTGAATCGGTATTTCATAACCTCCGCTCCGGAACCGGCCGGATTGAAGGGCCAGACGTTGGTGGAGCGGGTCTGGCCGGTTTCGTGGTCTACCATCATCATGTATCCCTTGTAGGTACCCCCGTAGACGATGTCGGGATTATTGGGATCGGGAGCCAGGTGAGCACTTTCCCCTCCGGCCGTGGGTTCCCAGTCGGATTCGGTGATGGCATTTCCACTGGTGCGGTGGGCAATGCGGACAGTGCTGTTGTCTTGCTGGGCCCCATAAATGCGGTAGGGGAAGGTATTATCGGTAGTTACCCGGTAAAATTGGGAAGTGGGTTGATTGTGGTAGGTGGTCCAGTTCTCGCCGGCATCAGTACTGATTTGTCCGCCTCCGTCATCGGCAATAGCCATGCGTTGGTTATTCTCCGGGGCGATCCACAGGTCGTGGTGGTCAGAGTGGGGCGTGGAGATCTGTTCCCAATTGGTGCCGCCGTCACGCGAGCGCCAGAAGCCCACGTTGCACACATACACCTGGTTCTCGTCTTGCGGGTCAGCGTAGATGCGCGAATAGTACCAGGCGCGCTGGCGCAAATCGCGTTTGCCGCTGGTCCGCTGCCAGGTCTTACCGGCATCATCGGAGCGAAAAACACCACCGTCCTCAGCTTCAATGATCGTCCATACACGCTCCGAATTGACCGGGCTTACGGTGACGCCCACAATGCCCCAAACACCCTCGGGCAATCCCTCATTGAAGGTTAATTCCTCCCAGGTATTCCCGCTGTCGGTGCTTTTCCAGAGCTTACTGCCGGGACCACCGGAGTCCATCCGGTAGCCGTTGCGCTTGATCTGCCAGGTGCCGCAGTACATAATCCGCGGATTATTGGGGTCGAGTACGACATCGACTGCGCCGGCCTTGTCGCTGACGTAGAGAATCTTTTCCCAGGTTTCCCCTCCGTCTTGCGAGCGGTAGAGGCCCCGCTCTTCGTTGGGCTTCCAGAGGTTGCCCATGACGGCGACGTACACGAGGTCGGGATTTTGGGGGTGCACGCGGATGCGTCCCACGTGTTCGCTATTCGGCAGGCCGATGGAAGTCCAGGTCTTCCCCGCATCGGTAGAGCGCCACAGGCCACGACCGGAGGAAACGTTGCCGCGAACGGTCTGTTCCCCCTCGCCAACGTACAGTACGTTGGGATCACTTTCGGCGACCGCTACGGCACCAATGGAGCCTCCGAAGTAGCCATCCGAGATGCACGACCAGGTTGTACCTCCGTCCTGAGTGCGCCAGACACCGCCACCGGCAGTGCCCATATAGTACAATTGGTCCTGACCGGGCACACCGGTAATGGTGCCGGCACGTCCGCCCCGAAAGGGGCCGACAAGGCGCCATTCCATGCCTTCGTAAAGGGTTTCATCAAATGAGGTGGTAGGTTGGGCAGTGGCAGTGTACAGGCCCGCGGTTAGCATCACCAGTAGCACGGCCCACCATTGGTAAGTGGTTCGTTGATTCATAGTTTTTTCATATTAATCCGCTCTAAAATATCGTGAGGTTTGGATTAAGGTGTTGCTAAACAACTGAATGTCAAAAACTCACGTCGTATTTGGTAGCGGGTATTAGGTAAAAGGAAACGCTTTAATCCCGATACCCTATACCTACTACTCTATTCAGGGAGGTTGGGCTTTGACCATCATCACTTTGCGGATTAGTCAGTGCCCAACCTCCCGGTAAAATAAAAAAATGGATCGGTTGCTTTTTGGCGAACGCCAAATTTTGCCAAAAAAAGCAGGCGGGTGGACTGAATCCGCAGATTTTTGTATATTCACGTATCACAGCGAGCATTTTCACATCATAGGTATCAATACGCTCGCCACCGATACTTTCCGGTATCGGAACTCCAATTATTTGGTAATAGGGAAAAACATGCATTGCACCACTTGTGTGCCCTGCCCGAAGTATGTTCGTACGTTCGGTTTCAGGGATGTGCCATGACGATTTCGCATTGGTAATACGGGGATCAACGGTCGCCTTAGGGTGGCCGGCAAGACACGGTTATCGGGTCCGTACGGGACGTGATACACCAGGTACTATTTATTGATCACGTTAAAATCAATGCAACATGCAAACCTGTTTGAAATCCTTTGTTTTACTGGCTGTGCTGAGCCTTTCTCTGGTCGCTTGTAAGGACGATGAACCCTCCGTCGAGGATTGGCTGGAAGGGGATTGGTCAGTCGATGTGGCCAATGTGGAGGGCCTGAATAATGCCCCATCCAATATGGCTTTCGAGTTCGAAAGCGACGGTGAGTTCGATCTGGAATTTGTATTCAACGGCACCCGCTTCAATATGACGGGCGACTGGGAAGTCAATGACGACGGGGACGAGTTGGAACTGACCTACAACATCCAGGACTTTATTTTCGTAGGGCTTGGTGGCTTTTTCCTGGGCAAGGATATTTCCCGCGAAGACTGGGACCTCGTTCGCGATGGCGATAATGACCTCGACCTGGAAACCACGGTGGAAGGTCTTGATATTGAATTAAAGCTCGAACGCGATTAATCAGCCAATTATGTGGAAGTCACTATGGATTGGTGGACTGGCTTTATTTTTCTGCCTTTCGGCAAAAAGCCAGACCACCGAAGAGGAGTATTTATACGTTACCTACGGCTACAAAGAGCAGTTGTTAAAGGGACTTGATGATAAAGACGGGTACTCCTGGAGTACGCTGGCTGAATTTCCCTTTGTCAATGCCTCGGGTAACCTGCTATGGAAAAAATCCATTCCGAGCAAGTTTGTATTTGAGGGGCTTTACCGCGACGATGAGTCCCGGCCCTGCGCTATTGTAGCCATTTACAAGGAGAAGGCCGATATGGCCAGGAAAGACGGCACCTTCATTTGTCTGCCCCATCCGGAAAGCGGGCAGGAGATTATCGGGAAAGCCAAAGTATACTTTGAGGAAGAGATCGATTTTGATAAGGACCTGCTGAATTACTACAGTCAGGGCCTGCACAAACTGGCAATGACACTGGCCGTCTGGCCATAATTCTGCACTGTTGGCTAATACGCTGATCGGCCCCCGGTGTCCGCACGGACATTGGGGGTGTTTTTTTGCTTTTCACAAAAAAGCTATCTTCCAAAATAAAAACGATGAACAAACGCACGACCCTTTGCCTCATACTACTGGGGCTTGTTTTTGCCTTGCCCGCTCAAATCCCTGCCGAATTCCTGGGTGGCATGGACTACCGCTCGGTTGGTCCGACCCGCGGCGGCCGTGTCTCGGCTATTGAGGGCATTCCCTCCCAACCGTTCACCTTCTGGATGGGTGCCACCGGGGGTGGGGTCTGGAAAACCGATGATGCCGGCCAGAACTGGATCCCCATGGCCGATGGTCAAATTAAAGCCGGATCAATCGGTGCTATAGCAGTGGCTCCCTCCGATCCCTCAGTGATCTACGTAGGTACCGGTTCGGCAGCTCCCCGCGGGAATGTTTCAGCGGGTATAGGTATGTATGCTTCGACTGATGGCGGCAAAAAATGGAACCATATCGGCCTGCCCGAAGCGGGGCAGATCGGCCAGATCATCGTCCACCCCCATGAGCCGCAAACGGCCTACGTGGCAGCGCTGGGGCACATGTTCGGTAAGAACGAGGAGCGCGGCGTATACCGCACTCGCGATGGTGGTGAAAACTGGGAACAGATCCTGTACCTCAACGATTCTACCGGAGCGGTGGACCTGTCGATGAATCCCCACAACCCGAAGGAGATCTACGCGGCTTTTTGGCGTAGCGAACGCAAACCCTGGACCCTGATCGACGGAGGGCCGGATGGCGGAATTTGGAAGACCAGTGATGGTGGTGAGGAGTGGACGAAACTCACCAGCGGATTGCCCAAAGGATTAGTCGGTCGCATCGGCGTGGCCGTTTCCCCGGCCAATCCCGATAAGGTGTACGCCATCATCCAGGCCGAAAAAGAATCGGAAGGCGGCGTGTACCGATCCGATAATGCCGGTGAATCATGGCGCCGCGTTTGCCGCGATCACAACCTGCGTCAACGCGGCTGGTACTACTCGAACATCACCGCCCATCCCACCGATGAAAACACCGTCTATGTATCTAATGTAGGATTCTACGAATCCATCGACGGTGGTAAATCCTTTGACCGGGTCCGAACACCCCATAGCGATAACCACGGTGTATGGATCAACCCCGAACATCCCGACATTATGATTAATTGCAACGACGGGGGCGCCAATGTCACCCTGAACAGCGGTAAATCGTGGTCGACCCAACTGAATCAGCCGACCTCTGAATTTTACCGGGTTACGGTCGATAATCGCTTTCCCTACTGGTTGTACGCCGGACAGCAAGACAATTCCACCATCAGTGTACCGAGTCACGACCCGGGCAGTGTAACGCCCTTTCAGCATTGGGAGGCTATCGGAGGGGGAGAGTCGGCCGATGTGGCCATCGACCCCAATAATCCCGATCGGGTTTGGGCCGGAACTTACAGCGGTGAAATCACCATTTTGGA
>JASBTH010000221.1 GCA_030148525.1 Saprospiraceae bacterium
GATACAGTCCAATGGATCATCCTGATGGTAGGATTGATATTTATTGGAATTCCACTCGGCTATACTGCCGTAGGTGGTTTTCAGGGCATTCGGGAAGTGTTGCCCAACGAATTTGTTCGCCTGGATAACATCACGCCCGTCCAGTTTATCAACTGGGCTATAACCATTATTCCAATCTGGTTCGTGGGCATGACCCTTTACCAGCGAATTTACGCCTGCAAAGACGAAAAAACGGCTAAGAAAGCCTGGTTTATTGCCGGGCTTTTTGAATATCCTGTAATGGCCTTTATGGGAGTTTTGCTCGGGTTGTTCGCCCGCGTAGCCGCCGAACAGGGTCAATTCGCATACATGGGGTATACGGATGTGGCTACCATGGATTCAGAAATGGGGCTTCCGGTACTGCTGCGCACCGTACTGCCGGTAGGACTGACGGGCCTGATGTTGTCGGCCTATTTCTCGGCCATTATGTCTACTGCTGACTCTTGCCTGATGGCGGCTTCAGGAAATGTAGTTACTGATATTTTTGGTCGCATCGCTCCCCGCATGACCAAGCGGAATATCCTGCGTACCTCCCAGATTACGACTCTGGTGATCGGTGCGCTGGCACTGGTCCTTGCCATGAATATGCGCAATGTACTGGACCTGATGCTGCTCTCGTACGCCTTCATGGTTTCCGGGCTTTTTGTGCCCGTCTTAGGCATTTTATTTTGGAAAAACAGTCATCCCATTGCGGCTTTCTTTTCAATGCTGCTCGGTGGAGCAACCACTACTATCCTGGAGATATCCCAGTATGCCTTGCCCTACGGTCTCGACGCCAATGTGGCAGGAATTACCATTTCTCTGTTAGTATTCATCGGACTAAATGCAGTGTTGCCTGCACACGCACCGAGTTATTCCATTGACGATGATAGTCCCGGGGACGAAAATATAGTTTATGACCAAACCGCTCGATGAATCTATATACGACCAACTGGTCTCGATCCGTCGGTATTTACACGCAAATCCGGAATTATCCGGGAAAGAATACGAAACTGTAGAATACGTTAAAAACACCCTCGCTGATAAGTTTCCACCTTCGTTTTTCGTCGAAGGTCTGGGGGGTACCGGACTGGCGGCCACCTACGATTCCGGAAAAGACGGTCCTACCTTATTATTCCGGGCTGAACTGGATGCATTGCCGATTGAAGAAGTCAACAACTTTGACTACCAGTCCAATCGCTCCGGCGTATCACACAAATGCGGGCACGACGGACATATGACTATTCTGATTGGCCTGGCGGCCTGGCTTACGCAAAATCCCCCCGTTAAAGGAAAGGTGGTGTTGCTTTTTCAGCCAGCCGAGGAAAATGGGTCGGGGGCTGTCAGCGTATTGGAAGACGAAGATTTCGAAGGAATAGATCCCGATTGCGTGTATGCTTTTCACAACTTGCCGGGACATCCCAAGGGATCGATTATTGTTAAGGAGGGGCCTTTTACCTCCGCAGTCAATAGTTTGTTATTGACCTTTCGCGGTAAGACCAGCCACGCCGGCGAACCACAAAGTGGCGTAAATCCGGCTCTGGTGATGGCGAAGGTAATTGCTTATGCCGACGAAATGAATCAATTTGACCGGGGACGCAAGGACTTCTGTATTTTAACTCCGGTCTACGCCACCCTTGGCGAAAAAGCCTATGGTGTTTCGGCAGGGTACGGGGAACTTCATTTTACCCTGCGTACCCGCAATGAGGATACTATGTCGGAAAAAGAGGATAAACTGTTATCTGAAATTTACCGGCTTGCAAACGATTCAGATTTAAAACTGGAGGTAGACTACACCGATCGGTTTTATGGCAACTCAAACGATCAGGAAGCCGTAGACCATATCAAGGAAGTCGCTAAGGCAAAGGGGTATGATTTGATCGAACTGGACGATCCATTACCTTTTGGCGAGGATTTCGGAGCATTCACTCAGCAGTTTAGTGGAGCTATGTTCTGTATCGGCTCTGGCGAAAATACGCCCGCTCTCCACAATCCGGATTATGACTTTCCGGAAGAACTGATTGATTACGGTGTGCAAATGTTTAGTGGATTAACTCAGTTTTATACCCACACCAACGACTAAGGAAATATCGCCCGCTACGGCGGGCACGTAGTATCCGTTGTGATGCACACCAGTTGCGGATACCACCATTTATGATCGATTTTTTCGGAATAGCAAAAGCCTTTGGATTATAAGAAGGGCAGCTGCTATCCTAAACCACATCTATCACATTATGGCTTACGTAAAGCTATACCGAGACCGATTACGCGAGAATTATGAATACCTGGACGCTCACTTCAGGCGACACAATAAGGAGTGGGCAGTGGTAACCAAACTTTTGTGCGGTAACGAAGACTACCTCAAAGAGGTGCTTGACCTGGGAACCGCCGAAGTTTGTGATAGCCGTATCTCCAATCTGAAAAAGATTAAAGAGATGCGCCCCGAGGTGCAAACAGTATTTATCAAGCCTCCCGGTAAGCGAAACATACGTCGGGTTGTCAAATACGCCGACGTCAGTTTTAATTCCGAAAGTGAGATAATCCGGCTACTGAACGAAGAAGCCGGCCGCCAGGGTAAAGTCCATAAGGTGGTCATTATGATCGAACTGGGGGACCTGCGCGAGGGAATTATGGGCGAGCATCTCATCGATTTCTATGCATCCATCTTCGAGTTGCCCAATATCGAAGTGGTAGCTATCGGATCGAACCTGAATTGCCTGCACGGAGTCATGCCTTCACAGGATAAGATGATACAGCTTTCGCTGTACAAACAACTGATCGAGGCCAAGTTTGACAAAAAAATCCCCTATGTGACTGGTGGCACTTCCGTGGTATTACCCTTGCTCGATCAGGGACAGATTCCAGCCAGCGTCAATCATTTCCGGATAGGGGAGACCCTCTATTTCGGAAATGACCTGTTCGCCGAAGCGCCCATCGAAGGGATGCATCAGGATGTGCTCGAATTGTATTCCGAAATCATTGAGGTAACGGAAAAACCGATAATTCCCATCGGTACGATTGCGGCAAATCCATCCGGTGATGTTTTTGAAGTCGATGAAAAAGACTTCGGAAAGACCTCTTACCGGGCTATTATCGACGTGGGATTACTAGATATATCCCCCGATTACTTAGAGTGTGAAAATGAAGACGTGAAGATCGTTAATGCCAGCTCCGATATGCTGGTTGTCGATTTGGGTAAAAACGAAGCCAACCATGAGATTGGCGATTTACTCACCTTCCGTCTGAAATATATGGGGGCACTCAGCCTTCTGAATTCCGACTATATTGAGAAAGTAGTCGTATGATTTTTTAATTTAATATCAGGTATGTCTAAAGTAAGAAGTAGAAAAGTAGAAATAGCACAAATGTCGAGCACCGAAGTATGGGTGCGCTTTGTGCGCCAGCGGTGCCAGATTCGTTTACCCCGCCGGATGTTCGAACACCGGCTGTCACTGGGTAACTGGAGTGTTACTCCCTCCGGTCCCCGTGCGCACCAAAAAACGGCAACCAGGCCAAAAAGTGCCTGAATACCTGGGAAACGGGAACTTTGGCCAGCTTAAATGTGTTTTGTATATTGAAAACTTTCCGAATTTTGGAATTTTGGCAGAGCTAAAAGAATGGTCAGGTCCCCTCTAACAGCGAAGTATTGCCTAATATTCAACTTCTACTTGCATTTGCTTCTTCTAAGACAATTGCCGCAGTAAAAACAATTCGGTATGTTTTTGAAAAAGCTTAAGAGCTTGTTTAATCCTGCTGATCAAAAGGCAGCAAAAGGAAAGGTGAAATTTTTTAATCGACGAAGAGGCTACGGATTTATTGAGACCGAAGATGTTGATAAGGACATTTTCGTTCACGTCACCGACTTAGAGGATTTTGTATCCCGTGGTGACAAAGTGGCCTTCGAAATCACTAAGAGCGATAAAGGCTATGAGGCCAAGAACGTAAAACTGGTCAATAGCTGATTTTCTGAATTAAATGCTACACTATGCGAAGTAAGAAAAACTTCACGATGGGGAAAGGTAAATGGTACTTTACCATCAAATCAACTCCCAATAACATCACCATGTATCGCAAAACAAAAAAAGCAGCTGCGGATGCTTTTACGCGCTATCGCCGCTTGGGTAAAGAAGTGGAGTGGCTCGGAAAATGGGATGGTAAGAAATTCCAGGAATCCAGCTCACCTGCTGCTTCAGCTTAAATATTTTTCTCTCTGACAATTTTTTGCGGCAAATGATTTCGCGGAAAGAAATACAACCATGGAGAAGTAGGGCCTTGCGCTAAAGCATTTGCATCAAAGCTCGGAAATTTTCGGAGAACCATATTTTTAGGTGGCTCAGTACTTCCTGTACCGGTGTTCCACCCTATACCATAAATTAATCTTAAAGTATTATGTCTGCAAGAAGTATTAAGGTCAAAGTGGTTAAAGAAACCAGTAGTACGGTTACCATCAAAATGATGAGTCTGAACCGTAAAATGCCGGTACCGCGCGAAGACTTTGAAAAGCGCGTTAAACAAGGACTGTACGAAGTGGTAGGCGGTATGGACACCGAAGCGGAGTAGTAACGTCCTCCATACAGAAAAAATCCCCGAAAGTGGTACGTACTGCTTTCGGGCTTTTTTATGCCCTTTTCTGATGACGCCAAAACAGTAGCATATACACTAACCAGGCCACAAGTGTGATGATAGCTGCCGTCAGGATCGGCAGATCACCGTTGATGCTGTTGATGTAACCGGCAATCAATGGAGGGATTGCCTGCCCGATCGACTGCATACTCTGGTTTATCCCCAAAACCTGACCCTGCTGATCTGCCGTCGCTTGCTCCGATACTACAGCCGTGAGGTTGGGACCCGTCATACCTTGTGATATCGCAATCATGGGCGACAGAACATAAAATAAGTACGGATCTTCAGGCAACAGGATCAAAAACAAACTGATGGCCCGCACCACAATGGACACGGTAATCACGTCTGCCGAACGAACGTATTTGGCGATTCGCCTTACTAGTATACCCTGAGTAGCCGCCATCCAAATGCCTATCCACCCGTACAACAGACCGATGTCTTTCTCAGTATATGAGAAATCCTGGATTAGCTTAACGGAAAAGAATTGGGTGAAAAACGTAAAGCCGAGGGAAAGCAACAGTACGACCGGAAAGATCTTGCGAAGATTGGGCAACTTAAAGGCCATGGAAATATTCCGGATCCCGGTGAATATGCTGATTTTAGAGGACTGAGGGTTCAACAGCGTTTCCTTGAAACGAGCCTGGACCAATATAATATTCAGTAGGGTCAAACCAGCCGTAAACCAAAAGGGGGTTGCCGGATTGAACCAGCTAACGACAGTGCTGTCGGCCAGGATTCCGCCAATGGTCGGTCCCAAAATAAAACCTAAACCAAAGGCCATACCAACCAGCCCGAAGTTGCTGGCCCGGGAGGACCCCTTACTTACATCGGAAATCGAGGAGAAAATAATGGCAATATTACCTCCGGTGAATCCCGGAAGTGCCCTGGAAACAAATAACAACCAAAGCATTTCCTGATCGATAGCGACGGCGAAAAGGGCATACCCCACCATCGTGCCAATAAGGGATACAGAGAGCAGCGGACGTCGCCCGTATCGATCACTCAGCGCACCCAGCATGGGAGCACCAAAGAATTGCATAAAGGGGTATATGCCCAGGAGGAGTCCGTAGAGCATGGAACGCCGCATTTCCGAATCTTCCGGGCCGAAGAATCCGGAGGACGGTTCAAAGAACAAAACGGGAATTACGGGGATGATGATACCAACCCCGAGCATGTCGATGAAGACAGTAGTAAATATGGTAAGTAAACTGGCGCGCTTCTTTCCCTCCACCTCGGGCATAGTCAATATCTGTTTGGGCACCCAAAACTAGTTAAAAATGCCTTTGCCGCCAGTGTTTTGACTATTCTTCTGACCTATTTTTAGCTTGTTGCCGATAACCGTCAATCATGGCTGCAATATCTAAGCCAGCCAGGATGGATTGTAGCCAGGAAGGTACATTATTACCTGAAGCGCGCTGTTTCCCGTCCGGGGGGGTAATCCGGTTGGTAAAATAAGCCTTGCCCAGGCGTAGTCCCTGCATGACTATTCCTGTCCAGTTTCCTGTAAGGTACCACTGTTGGCGGGCAAGTTGGATAGAGGTACGCCAGTTCTCAGAGATGATTGCTTTGGTAGCTTTTTGCTGTCCGCGTATTTTCTGCTTGGCTCGTTTCAGGTCACGGAAATTCCGAATACTGTGCGGGTTGTTGGTTTTCATACTTAGTGCTCTTTTTCTTCATCGTAGATAATGCCCAAAAAGATGCGTAATACCGGATTAAAGAGAATGTATCGGCGCAGCAACCAGATCAGCAAAAAGAGTAGAAATGCCCCACCTGCAACCAGCAGGTACGATCGACTTGCTGAGTATCCGATCTCCTGCAAATAATGGGCACAGGCGAATCCCAAAAACAAAAGAATCAACCCAGACAAGCCTAAAACAACAATAAGCAGCAGGCTGAAGCCTACTAGCTTACTCACTTTTCCAGACCATTCAAGGGTCAATAATTCTTTTTGTTGGTTGATGTATTCGATGAAAAAGCCGGTAGTTTCACCGGCTTTCTCAATCCAATTTTCACGATCGTTTAGTTCTCCCATTATTTCTTAGCTTCTGCCCGGGCGGCTTCAATAATACGGCGGGCTTTATCCATACCGTCGCTAAATGATTTTCGGGCATCTTCAATAGCTTTATCAGCTTTGGTTGTGGTTTTAGAAGCTTCCTGTTTCAGGTCCTGGGTAAACTTATCAACCATGTGTTTTCCGCGATCGTAGGCATCGGCTGCCTGCGTACGGGTTTGATCAATGGTGTTTTGTGCGTAGTTGACTGCCTGATCACCGAGTTCCCGGGACTTTTCGGCAGCCTGTTGCCTGTATTCGCGACCCTGGTTGGAATTTAACCAGAACCCCAGGCCGACTCCGGCTAGTGCGCCCAGAATGAATGCGTAGCGATCATTATTTGATTGACTCATATCGGTTGTTTTTTACAGTTCTATCTCTATAAAGAAACCGGTCGGCCAATGTTCGATAGGATTAAAAAAAAGGCCGTCCCGAAGGACGACCCGTCACAAAGCCATGTATGGTTACTTTTTCCTTACTAATTCTTGACACGTCCCTGCTCTTCTTCGGTAGCAGTACGACGATTGCGGGCCGGCTTCACTTCGTCATTACCAAAGCGATAGCTGAAAGACAGGTTCACGCGCCGCGATTCCCGTATATTTTCCAGATCCAGATCAATCGTACCCTGATCAATAAAGCCGTAGGTCTGGTTGGTGTTGAAAATGTCTACAATATTCAATTTGAGGTTTCCTTTGCCGTTCATTACGGGCGTACTCACCCCCGCATCGATCGACCAGCGTGGGTCGATCTGGAAAATACCCCAGACCACTTCCGATTGATACCAACCGGATAGTTCGGCGCGGATACCACCGGGCAGGGTGAAATTGTTATTGACGTTGAATCGCGCTGACCACTGCTCTTCGTTGATGGCACCATTGCTGAATTCGGAGTCGAATTTATTGTAAAACCCAACCAGGTTCACCCGGCTCGACCACCACTTCGTAATTCCTACCGGCACACTGGCCGATACGCTGAAGTTGTCGAAATTGTCCAGGTTCTGCCAGGTCTGGAAGGTGGACAGTTCCTCGTCATTCTGGAGAATAACCTCCTGCATAACGTCGGTGGTGCGAGCGTAATTAACGTTCAGCATGAACTTGTTCTGGAGGCTATACGTCATTCCGAACGAATTGGTCAACTGCGGCTGCAGGAATGGGTTGCCGACTCCAAAGGTGTACTGATCCAGGAAGAATACAAATGGATTCAAATCCTGATAGGAGGGGCGGTCGATCCGTCGGCTGTAGGTATAGCTCAGGCTGTGCTTTTCACCAACCTGGTGGCTAACCGCCATGCTGGGGAATAAGTTAAAGTAATCGCGCTTGACCCGCTGGTCCAGTGTGACGGAATATCCATCCGATGCCGTTTGTTCGCCGCGTAGTCCCATTTGAATGTTAAAGATTTTCCACTGGGTGCTCAGGTTAATATATCCAGCGAGAATTGATTCCTCATACTGGAATTGATTAGTTCGCAGCGGATCGTTGACCCAGGCATCGTCTTGAAATACAGAGAAGTCAATGCCGTTATCGGTACGTACGGCACTGAATTTCGCACCCGTTTCCAATTTCAGGTTCTCGGTGATTGGGTGTGAATAGTCGGCCTTAACGGCGCGAATGGTCACCTTTGATGTATTGTCTGACATGACCAGATTGGGGGTAGCTACTTCCGATTTTTCTGCATCAAAGAAGTAGTTGGAGTTCGTCATGTCCTGGTTCTGGACATAGCGGGCGTAGTCGGCATCAAAGCTGATTTCCTGACCTTTCTTGTCGAATTTATGGCGTACATTGAAGTTACCGGTATAGTTGTCCCAGCCATCGTCTGCCGTCATATCCGCGTTAACCAGGGAGAAGGGCTCCGGATTATTTCCGCTGAGCTGAGTGATATTGTCCGCAGTAGCATTCCACGATCCCTGTTGGGTGTTTCCCAGGATACCAATGGTCGTTTTATCGCTGATAAAGTAATCGAACCCCACGCTCGCGCGATGGCTGTTGCTCCAGCTTTCCTGTTCGTTGGACTGGTCGAATCGCACCGTCCCGTTGGAAGTGGGCACGCGCCGGTCGATGTACAGGTTCTGGAACCGCTTATTGTAGTAGTACGAATAGTTTCCGTACACATTAAAGTCTTTTTCCCGGTAGTTTAGCCGAAGGCTTGAGTTGGCCTTGGGGAAATTACCATAACCAGCTCCGGCTGTGAGATTCCCGTTCAGTCCCAGATTCTTATCCTTTTTCATCTTGATGTTGATGATACCGGCATTCCCCTGTGCATCGTACTTGGCCGAGGGGTTGTCAATGATCTCAATGGTCTCAATATTATCAGCCGGCGTAGTTTCCAGCATTCGGATCAGTTCCTCCGTCGACATATAGGTGTTTTTGCCATCAATCATCACCAATACACCGGACTTTCCTTTCAGACTCAGGCGATTGTCCTGGTCAATGACTACGCCCGGGGCTTTCGCCAAAAGTTCAAGGGCATTGCTACCCGCCGCTACGGGACTGCTCTCTACGTTGATGATCAATTTGTCGTTGCGCAGCTCCATAAAAGGCTTGGTTGCTTCTACGGTTACTGCATCGAGCTCGACTCCGGCCTGACCAAATGCCATTTCGGGGAGTTCCAGCGTCTTTCCGTTAAAATCGAAGACCTCCGAAAAAACGGCGTCGTACCCGACACTGCTGGCCGAAACCAGGTAGCGGCCGGCTTTGATCTGCTCAAAATTGAATTGGCCGTTTTCATCGGTAATGCTTCCCTTGCTGAGGCTGGAGTCGGCTGCCTCCAACAATAATACGTTGGCAAATGCAGCCGGATTTCCAGCTTCATCAAGAAGTGTACCGGTAATTAGTCCTTGTGCAGAAAGCGTTGTAGAAGTGAGTACACAAGAAATGAATAGTAACCATAACTGTCTCATAAAAAAGTCGATTCAGTGGGTGATTAAGTGAATGTTTTGTTTGTTTAGTGATCAGACGGGGCAAAATGGAGTGCCGTTACAGAAAATATCGGCCTTCCGACGAGCGGGAGGATTTATCCGACGAATTGTCGGGAGCAGGAGAGTAAACATCAGGTACCCTGGCCCGTTCTAGTAAAAAAGATCACCTGAATGGACGCCTTCCTCAGTAATTTGTCGGAATCCTGGAGTAAGCTGCTCGAAAAAATGGGAACCTGGCTGGACACCTTGGTTCTCCAGCTTCCAAACTTCATCCTCGCCATATTGGTGATGGGTATCTCGATCTTCTTATTGAGGTATGTCCGACGCTACGCCAGTAAGGCCTTGAATAAAATGTTAAATAACCAGACGGTCACCAGTCTGTTTTCCAATGTTATTGCCTTCGGTTTTCTGCTGATTGCTCTTTTTTTAGTTCTGGATATCCTGAATCTCGACAAGGCATTAACTTCTCTGCTGGCCGGTGCGGGAGTGGCAGGATTGGCGGTTGGTTTGGCTCTTCAGGAGCCACTGATAAATATTTTTAGTGGTATTCTGATGTCTGTACGGTCCCTGTATAATATCGGTGACTTTGTGCAAACGAACGGTTACATCGGCACTATTCGCAACGTAAACCTGCGTTTTACCAGCATTAAGACAGTTACCGGGGAAACCGTGGCTATTCCCAATAAACTAATCATCCAGAACCCGCTGCAAAACTACACCGTTGATCCCGGCCGGACAGTTGAAATTGGTTGTGGTATTTCCTACGGTGATGATCTGGAACGCGTTGAAGAGATTGTACGCAGTACACTGAGCGAAACGTATTCGGTCCGGTCCGAGGAAGTATTGTTCTTCTTCACCGGTTTCGGGAATAGCTCCATCGACTTTAAAGTCCGTATTCGACTATTGTCATGTAAATCTAACCCGGAATACCTAAAGGAAACAAGTCGCGGGATCAAGGCCCTCAAGGCGGCCTTCGACCGGGAAGATATTACCATTCCATTTCCCATTCGCACCCTGGATTTTGGTATCAAAGGGGGTGTTCCTCTTCATCAGGAGATGCCCGTGGAACAAACGAATGGCCAGTCCTGAACTGATCTGTATCAGATCACTACAATTAAATAATCACTAAAATCAACTACATATGAATGCTGCTTCGGCAACGTCCGTTCTATATTTCCTATTCAGTCAACACGAAGACTCTGCCAGCCAATACCGGCAAATAGCAGAACGCCTCGACGACGATACTCTGAGTGCGTACATGCTGGAACTGGCGCAGTTCCACGGCAATCAAAGCAAAGCCGTTCGCCGGGTACTGGATGATATGAGTCCTTCTCCCATGCCCATGCCCGATAGTGCGCAAAAGAAATCACTACTCAATCAAAATCAGTCTGAAGTATGGGATACCATCGAGCAGAAAGAATACCAGCAGCTCCTGGAGTTTTCCAGCGATAATGAAGGGGCGGTTTCTGATTCGTATAAGGAGGGACTGGATAATGATGCCCTGCCGGAAGGAATCCATCAAATGGTCCAGGAGCTACACCAGAATGTGCTGAAAACAGTGCGCCAAACGGAGCGCTACAAAACGGTTCAGGACATTCAACTGGGAAATATTCCTACCGCGTAAAAAGGCCCTCATTTTCTGACCAGAAAACCAATTTATATGATAACCAAAAACGAAGTTAAAAAATGGGCGGCAGTAACCACTAAGCCCGCCATAACCATTTATGTGCCGACTCAGCGAGCCGGCGACTACGAAAAAAGCCGGATTCACCTGAAGAATGCTATTCGCGAGGCGGAGAGTAATTTGGAGGAACTCGATGTTACCCCGCCCGAACAAAAAGAATTGCTGAAGCCCCTTAAGGCCTTGCTGGAAGATACTGATTTTTGGGCCCACCAAAGTGATACCCTGCTTCTCCTGCGTAGTGAAGATGTTTTTGAACAGTACCGCCTGCCCATCGCGGTAGATAATATAGTGCAGGTTGGTGAGTCCTTCTACTTACATCCGACCCTACCGGCAGTCGGGGGTGATTACCGCTTTTTTATCCTGGCTTTAAGCCAAAATGAAGTGCGTTTCTTTGAAGGGCACCGATACAGCGTTTTTCCGGTAAAAGTAAACGATCTGGTTCCCGAAAATAAACAAGAAATGTTGGCCGACCTGGCTGATAGTGCTCGCCTCCAGCATCATTCTGCCGGTACCTCATCGGATACCAACACCATCTACCACGGCCAGGGTAGCCACAAGGATTTAGATGATAACACCCTGGAAAAATTCCTGCGTGCCGTAGATGATGGTTTGATGGAAATGCTCCACGATGAAAACCCACCACTGGTCATTGCCGGCGATGAGCAAGTGGCTGCCCGCTACCGTGCCCTGTCCAACTATCCCAATATGTGGGAAAAAAGTATTGCAGGTAACCCGGAAAAGAAAGACGCTGTTTTACTGCACGAAGAGGCGATGACGGTGCTAAGACCCGACATAGCATCCGAGCTGGAGGAGATGAAGAAAAAGTTCAGCGAGGCACTGGCAGGCGGGGAAGCATCTTTTTCAACGGATGAGATCGTGCGGGCTGCCGGTGATGGACGAATTAATGCATTGTTCCTGGTGAAAGGCGGTCAAGAATGGGGGCACTACGACCCGACTATCCGGAAAGTGGCCCACATGGAAAAGCCCCAGGCGGGAGCTACGGATCTCGTAGAATACGCCGCTATGCACACTTTTTTGCAAGGTGGTAAAGTATTTCAGGTTGAGCGCTCTGAAATGCCGCGCCCTGCCGGATCCATGAACGCAATTTTCCGGTATTAAGCTAATTACCCGTATCGGGAATATGTATGACGCCAAGCATCTGCTGATCGGATGCTTGGCGTTTTTTGTTAAGACTTCCGTTAAAAGTAAAGTCCCTGCCTCAGCGGGGTATGCGAAAAAATCGTATTTTTGGAACGATTGAATACATACAGCCCCATTCCTGACGTTGGGACTGTATATGAACGCTAATGACAAACTCGTGAGAAAACGCCTTCCCCGCCGGAAGGGTGACCCCAGCTGTTTTGGCAACACTGGCCTGCTGTGCAGGTTCGAGGCTTGTCTGGCATTAAATTGGAGCGGCTTTGCGAAAGGGTCCCCCAAATAGAGACGTCCGAACGTTGATCGTTTTCGTACTGATTGCGTGCTTCTCCGTTGCCGGGAAAGCGCAGCCGCTCGTATGCGTTGATCAGGTGACCGTCTCTCTCATTGCGGATTGCCGTGCTCCCCTCTCACCTCAATTAGCACTCACCGGTGGTGATTTTGATCCCGATAACTACCGGGTGCGGGTTGGTTATCCCGGCGGAGGTGTTTCCGAAAACGAAGTCATTCGGGAAGGCCAATTTGATTTTATCGTGCTGGGACCCGATGATTTCGTATGCCGTGGTCAGGTGACAGCCGAAGATAAGGCACCTCCAACTATCGACAGCGTTTGGTTCAGAGCGGATACACTCGACCTATGGTGTACGGAAATCGAACAGATATATAACAACCCGGCCTCCATCGATCCCGACGAGGCCTTTTTTACCGGAAGGGTATACTATTCCGACGATTGTGACCCGAACCCCCAACTGAGCCTTTCCGATCAACTCGAATACGGCACCTGTGCCGACACCTTCTTCGCCCGCCTGGATCGCACTTTTACTATAACCGACCAACACGGGCAGACCACCGATACGACACAGGTCATCTTTTTTCGTCAGCCGGATCCCCTCGATGCCCAACTGCCAGCCGAACAAACTATTCATACCTGCGAACCGGACACCCTGGACACGGAGCAGATCCTGGAACCATACTGGATCAATGCCTTCGGTGACACCGTTTACCTGAGCGATGCAGACTGCAACCTGTCGATCAACCGCTCCATCGATACCATTCCGGTCTGCGACCGCCTGGTAAAACTGGAAGTGTACTACGAGTTTTTTGACTGGTGCGCCAATGCATCCTTTCCGCTCGATACTATCCTGGTCTACGCAGGTGATACCAAAGCACCTTCCATTCAGAAAAGCCGTGATTCCATCACTTTTTCTACCGGGCCCTTTGATTGCACTGGTGTACTGGATGTGAGCAATCAGGCTTTGCGCGATACCTACGGCTGGCGGGTAACAGATTGCGGATCGGTTACCAGCGATTTGCGTGTAGCTTCCTACCTCCCTGATGGCGGAGCACCGGGCTTCCCCGCCCCGGATAGCACCTGGCAGGAGGTGAATTATCCGAGAACCGGGGATATGATCAGTGAGATACCAGTTGGCTTCCACGCCCTGTATATTGATCTGGAAGATGATTGCGGCAACCGTACAGCCGATACCCTTTACTTTGATGTGCTCGACCAGGTAGCGCCCCGGGCCGTATGCGTCGAAAACCTCAATGTAAGTTTATCCACCGGCGGTTTTGCCCGCGCATTTGCGACAGAAATTGACGAGGGATCAAGCGATAACTGCAGTCCGGTATCCATCGCCGTTCGCCGACAGGTTTCCGATGCGTGCATCGGCTTTTTGCTGATCAACGGCTACGACCAGAATGGCGATAACCGCCTGGACGAAGACGATGGTTTTTCCGTTGTGGATGGCCAGTTATGGACTCCCTGGGCGGAGGATGTACCCTTTCTGTGTTGTGATTTGGGTGCGCCCGTTCGCGTTGAATTACGCGTCACCGACGAATCCGGTAATGCCAGCATTTGCTGGTTAGCGGTACAGGTGGAAGACAAGCGACCACCCCTGTGCCGGGCACCGGCCGATATTGAGGTGAGTTGTCAGGATGAGCGCCTGGGCAATCTGAGCTTATTTGGGTCTGCCTCTATCTTGCAGAATGACTGCGGTAATATCACAATCGAAGAACTGACCCCAATCGATGCATTGGACCAATGTGGTATTGGTCTGATCACCCGGCAATTCCGGGCAATACGCGATGCGGGTACCCCGAATGAAAAACAATCCGGGCTGTGCCTGCAGGAAATTCGGGTGGTACCGAACTACCAATACCGTGTTTGTTTCCCGGCCGATGTAGTTGCAGCCTGCGAATCGGATCCCACCATTACGGGGGTTGAAATAGTTGAAGAAGGGTGTGACCTCATTGCTGTCTCCGAAGAGGATGAGTATTTCTACGGCACCGAGGAGCCCGGTGTTTGCTATAAGATTTTCCGCACCTACCAGATTATTAATTGGTGTGAGTACAATGGCGAGGATCAACCCCTGCTCGTTTCCCGCGACTGGGATGCCTGGAATGGCACCAACCCGGCTCAGCCGGAGGGCAACGATCAACCGGGAGACAGGGGCATTTGTGTTATTGTCCAACGGGACTTTTCGGACCCCTTCCCCGACACGGTTTGGTATGATGCTGACCCCGATCCGTTCAACGGCTTTCCCGAAAACACCCGGAACGGTGCCGAAGATGGTTATTACTGGCGTGTCATCAGTGGCAATGCCAATCCGGATTCTCCAACCTATTATACTGGTAATGGTACCGTGTGGGGTAATGACCCCAATGACCAGGGAGCCGAAGATGACGACGATGAAGCGTATGGGTCCAATGGATACTGGCAGTACACCCAACACATCAGCGTCTATGATACCACACGCCCGGAATTGACACTCGATCCAGCGACTCCGGACACCTTCAGGGCCATCAGTAGCCGCGATTGCGAGGCAGAGGTAAGTCTCTTTTTTAATCTGAACGACGAGTGCAACCTCAACTTCGATGACTTTACCTTCTCCACTGAACTCGATCTATACGCTAATGGAGTCGTGGAAGAAAAGCCTTTCCTGGACCTGGCTTTATTCCCGCGCCTTATGGTGGGAGGCCGGTACCCCATCGGAACGCACGAACTTATCCTGACGGCCGACGATGGTTGTGGTAACCGCTCTGAGATCAGACAAAGATTTACAGTGGTCGACCGCAAAGCACCTAGTCCTATTTGTATTAACGGCCTCACCGTGGAGTTGATGCGCACGGAACCGGGCGATTCCCTCGGCCCTGCCGCAGCTCCCGTATTCGTGGATAATTTCCTGGCCAGCGATATGACGGACTGTTCGGGGGATATTTCCTATTCGATGAATATCAAAGGCGATGGGTTCCAGCCCGATCGGGATGGGGTAGTGCTCACCTGCTCCGATATCGGAACAGTGGTGGTAGAGATATTCGCCTGGGACCCGGCCGGCAATGTAGGCTCCTGCGAAACGTACGTACTAGTCCAGGATAACGACGAGCGTTTGTGCCGTTCCGCAGATATGGGTTCGATCAGCGGACTGATCACCACGCCGGATCTGATCCCCTTGGAGGGGGCAGAGGTAGCCCTCAGCGGACCCTTTGATCGCCGGCAAGTGACTGGTACCGATGGCGCCTTTGGTTTTTTCAACCTGGCACCGGATTACGATTACAGTGTGTCGCCTAAACTGGATCGCGATTACGTGAATGGGGTGTCAACTTACGATCTGTACCTCATCCAACAACATATATTGGGGTTGGAACCCTTTACCGAAGCTCATCAGTACGTGGCTGCTGATGCCAATCGGTCGGGCTTTGTGAGTGTGTCGGACATGGTGCAGCTGCGCAAATTGATCCTCAATATCGATCTGGACCTCGAAGACAATACCAGTTGGCGGTTTATGCCCGTCGGCCTGACTTTCAATGACCCACAAGATGCCATCC
>JASBTH010000225.1 GCA_030148525.1 Saprospiraceae bacterium
CCGGTAAATAGTGCCGGCTCCACAGGCGATGGCGCAGGCGGGCCCTTGCGTATGATCGTGCTCGTAGCCGTCGATGCCGGCTTCCGGGGTGACTTCAGGACTCACCATTTCCAACAGATTAAATTGGGAAGCGGCCTGAAAAAAGGCATGAGCGTTGCGGGGATTGGCGTGGAGGTCCTGGACATCGGCCACGAGCTCCGAAAGCCGCAAGTTGGATTGGTAACTTGCCGGATCCGGCGTGGCCCGCCGCAGTTCGGACAAAGTGGGGGTTTCCAAATGACCAGCCTGAAAGCGGCGTCCGTTTACTTTTGAGGTAAGGTAAGGACCCTCCACGCTCAGGTTTTGTCGGACTTGTTCGGGGGATTGCTCCTCAAAGCCGGTAAGTTGCTGGAACCACATGAATGCAGGTTTTTTTTAATCGATTATAACGGTTAGAAACGGTTCTTAACCGTTATAATCGATTAATCCCAAGCCATTTTGGACAGATTCACCCAAATCGATCTGAAAGTACTCACCAAACGGCACGAAGGATGGCCACCGCCTCTTCCATCTCCGTCTCGGTCATACTGGCGAAACCGATACGCGTATGCTGCCCCTCGTACCCGAGCAGACGGGCAGGTGGCAGCATGAACAACTGCCTGCGATGCGCCCGGTCGATCATTGCGCCTATCCTTTCCGGTGGTCGGTTAATGCGCGCCCAGAACGCCAATCCGCCCCGACAAGGATAGAGCGTGATCTTTCCCGCCAATTCGCTTTGGAAAAGGGCCGCGGTCGCATCCCGGCGGGCCTTATACACCCTGATGGCTTTGCGGATAGCTTTGTCAATTATGCCATTGCACAGCAATTTGGCGAAAGCCAATTCCGGAATGGAATCTCCATGGCGATGGTTTCTCCGCGTTGACAGACGGTCTTGGCGACCAGGTAAATACCCAGGGTGGATCCTCTGGTGACCATGGTGTTTTCGGCGGTGCACCGGATATTCCGGGTCTGGTGCACATAGGTGGCCAGGGCCCCGCGGAGCTGCTCCTGTCCGTAGACATCGTAGTACAGCAGAGCTGTTTTATCGGCGTGATCCTTAAAGGCTGTGGAGTAGGCGCGGGCAACCTCCTGCACCGGAAAGAGCCGATGGTCGGGGTAGCCATCGTTCAGACTGAGCTGGAAAAAATTCTGGCTCGAATCAATAATATCGGGTTTGGTCAATGGAGGCAGGGAATGGCGGTTGCCCTCGAGCTGACCAATGCCCTGTGGCATATCGACCGGCAGATTGTCCGATACAAATATGCCGCTACGGGGTTTTTTCACGACCCAGCCTTCGATGTCGAGTTCGTCCATGGCCCTTAGAACCGTGAGTCGGTTGAGTTGCACCGTCTTGGCGATCTTATTCACGCTGGGCAGGCGGGTGCCCGGTGCCAACCGGCCCTTGGTGATGGCTGTGATCATTCTTTGTGTTAGCGCACTGGCTGAATCGATGGATTGAGGATCAGCACCGATGATCTCCGAAAAGGCTATTTGCATGTGGTCTACTTAAAAATGCTAATTTGGTTTATTGTGATAGACTAAAGGTCGCTTACCTTTCGGTAAAAAGCAATCAAATGGCCAACTTAACACCCTCCCGGCTACCTGCCCGGAATACCACTGAACTAAAGGCAATCCTGGAAGTGTTGGAACAAACACCTTTCTGTACTGTCAGTTACGTACACGATGGACAGCCCTACGCACTGCCAACGGGATTCTGTGTTTATGAACATGAATTGATCATACACGGCTCCATCAAAAGTCATTTTCTCGAGGCCGTGCTGGCTGCAGGGGATGTTTGTGTAACCACCTTCCTTTTCGATGGTCTCATCCTGGCTGCTTCGGCCTTTAATCATTCGGTGAATTACCGGTCGGTAGCGATCTTCGGGCAGGCACGAGAGCTTACCGATCCCGACCAAAAAGCCGCTTCCCTGCAAGCATTCACCGAACGCTACGTTCCCGGTCGCTGGCCGCACCTGCGTCCTATGACTAAAGGTGAAGTACAGGCCACCCGGGCGGTAGCTATTCCGCTCGACCAAGCCTCCCTGAAGCAGCGATCCGGTGGTCCCGGTACTACCCAGGATCCCTGGTCGGAAAAAGTCTGGATGGGCGTAGTACCTTCCAGACAGGTATTTGGCGAGCCCATCCCGTTCGAGGGACAGGAGCCCAGGGAGGTGCCGGAGCACGTGAAGCGACTTTTGAAGTAAGAGGTCAGAATGTAGAAATCAGAAGTAGCGGGCTGATGTTACCGCACCATGCTCGACGCACCTTTAATACCTAAAGCTCAGGATGTTTACCACACCAAGGCGACTTACACCGATTCCATTATGAAAGCAGCCAGGGCTTCCCGGCAGGCTTCCCGGTCGAGGTGCCAGGAGCTGTAGGGCAGGAGAAAGATCTCTATCTGGCACCGGCGCAAGCTGTGCATGCTTTCCATAGAGAGCTGGTCTTCGTACTCACCGGGAAAACCTACCAGGTCGATGCCGATGGTGCGGTGTTCCTGAACTAATACGATATCAACCTGTGCACCGGAGACAATGCGATCGGTATACGTAGTTCCGGCATCTTGTTGTTCTAAAAAATTAAGCACCTCCTGGAGGAGGGCGTTGTATTGCCGGTGTGCATTTTTGGCGAAAGCCGGACGAGTGGTATGCTCCAGATAAGCACGCAACAGGGATTCGGCCGGAATGGATTGCTTGTTGATGGAAAGATAGAGGTGTTGCTTTTTCCGGGCACGGGTAATGGTGACGTTAAACACCCCCACCCGGTCGAGGTAGGTATAAATGGAAGGATGTGTGTGTTCGTCGATAGTGAAGGAGAGAAAGACTTCGTCCCGTTCTTCGCCCTGAAACCCGAAAGGTGTTTCAATCAGGATCTGGTGCTTTTTGATGGCTTTCAGTGGCAGGTGATCTTTGACCAGATTGCGGATGGAGTTTACCTGCACCCGGAAGGGCGATATGACACCAATGGAGGTGGACACCTCGGGGGAGAGCTCTTCTTCTTCCTCTAGAATCTTGCGTATAGCTCCGAAGATCGCTTCCGCTTCGGCCTGATTCTCGCCCTGTTTGCTTCGCTGACCGTTAACCTGGTTCGAAATAATGTTCTTGTACTCTCTCGTGAACGGGTTGGGCGTCATAACCTTCAAACGCCCCTCGTAGAACGTCTGATTGGAAAAGCCGATAATATCGGGTGGGCTCCGGAAGTGCTCGTCCAGAAAAATAATATTATCGAGGCTATTGATTTGTCGATTGACCAGATCGAGCACACTCTGATTGCGGTAATTGAGATCGAGGGCCTGGATCTGGTATTTCTGTTTGAGTACGGTTTCCCGTTTTTTGGAGAGAAAAGAGACGTGCCGCAGCTGGTTGGGATCCCCTACAATGATGGCCGACTTAGCCCGATACAAGAGGGGAATGGAGCTGGCTACATCACACTGGGAAGCCTCGTCGATGATCAGCAGATCGAAAAGGCCGGCCTGTAGCGGAAGGATATTGGCAATTTCACCGGAGGTACAGATCCATACGGGCAGTGCCTGGAGGACCGTCCCGAAATCAATGGTGGCAAAAATTTCCTTTTTTATATTTCCGCGACGCTCGTTAAAAATCTTTTCCATTTTAAAAAGGGAGGTGCGTCCGGTATTGAGCAGGGTAGATAGCTGGTTTTGGTAGGTGTATCGGATCAGTTTGCGCTCTTTTGCTACCAATTCTTCTTCTTGCTCCAGTAGCCGCTGATGCAATTCCCATAGAGGGGTTTTCAGATTATGCCGATAGCTGATTAGCCATTTTTGAAAATCCAGCACCAGGCCTCCACCCTCCTCCGTCAGCTTTTTTCCCCACCTTATCTCCTGTTCTTCCCGCTCGGTGAGGGTTTCCAGGTCGCGATTTATGAATCGCTTCAGGGCCATGACCTCCTTCTTCAGTTTGTGGTACTTAACCGTATCGATGGGCGCGTGAAGTGTGCCATTCGCAATATGGCGCAAGGTGCTGGCCACACTGATGCGGTAGCGGGGTTTAGAGGCATCCAGAGAGATGCCTTTCACGCCGATATCCCGGTTGATCTTGTCCTGGATCACCTGGCAGGCCTGGGTATTCTTGGACGCGATCAGTACGCGCTTACCTTCGTGAGCTGCCTGGACAGCCAGGGCGGCAATGCTAAATGATTTTCCGGTCCCGGGGGGTCCGATCACTACGGTCAGGGGAGAGGTTGCTGCTGAAGAAAAGATTTTGCGTTGCTGCCGGCTCAGGGATACGGGAACTACTATTTTTTCTGCTTCCGCAAAAAGGGTGTTTCCCTGACTGGGAGCCGGGTGAAAAACCTTGTGTAGGAGGGATTCAGGCTGGTGTTGGCGGGTACTCAGCTCCGTCAGTTCGTTGATAATCCCCTTGGTCTTCAATGGTTTTTTAGCTAAGCCAAAAGCCAGATCGGGGAATAACAGATTATTATATCCTTTCTTGCGGGAAGAGGCAATAACCTCCAGATCAGCCAAGGGCTCGTCGGATTGGATGCGCCGGGTGATCAAGGCAGTATCCAGGGAAGGGTAGTGCTTTTTCAGCACTTTTTCCAGAGCCACGAGCCCTTCGAAGGAAAAGGGATTATCCGATGCGAGCAATTGATCAGCCATTTCGTCGTATTCCAGGGACGTATCGGGATCGAGATCGTTCAGATAATCGATCACTACCGGATTCACATTGACAGTCTCGGGGTCGATCTCGGCCATAAAGACCTCGTTTTGCTCGAACAGAAGTACGTCGTGCAGGTACAATGGTGCTAGCAGCGTGCGCGGTTTACCGAGCACCCGCGTTTTTCCTTTGACGAAGAAGGTGCCGCACACCAATTTCTTTTCGCTGGAACTGACGGCCAGGACATTGGCCACTTCCCGTCCCCATACGGAATCGACCGGTAACGCATAGCCCTCCTGACTCGCCACTTTGAAG
>JASBTH010000385.1 GCA_030148525.1 Saprospiraceae bacterium
CATTCCAGTCATTTTGGGGACCCGGGCTCTCCGTGGAGCGACCCGTTTTCAGGAGGTGGCAATGCTCAGTACGGCCATAGCCGGGTGGCTGACCATTTTAGTGGATTCCCTATTTAGTTTTGGGTATGAACGACCCGAAAATATGCTCGTTGCCCTGACTTTTGCAGCCACTATCTGGTCAATGGCTACCGGGACAGCAGTCCGGACAACATCACTCACACGCGGTGTACCGGTAAAATGGGTTGCCACTTTTTTAGCGGTCTTTGTGTTGATAATGGGCATCGCCCGCTGGCGCACCGACCGGTACCTCACCCGCATCATTGATGCCGACTTTGCCAATCAACCCTATGCGGAACTGGAGTTGGTGGCTAAGGCTAAAAACCCCTTCATTAAAAATGGACCGGTCGGTGACCCGCTCGAATTATTTGCTGCCCGTGCCTACCTCACCCTCGACCAACCGGAGCGGGCAGTCGATGCTGCCCGGCAGGCGCTGAGGTGGCACCCCAATAGCTTCCGGATATACAACACGCTTGGCCTGGCCCAATTGCGTAACGGGGAACAGCCATTGGCATTGCAATCCTTGAAAAAAGCCGAGCAGCTGGCTCCGGGATACGAACCGATAAGGGTCAACCTGGCGTTAACGCACTATGCCTTGGGGAATAATCAGCAATTGGATAGTGTCCTCTCCTTGCTCGACCTGCAAAAATACCCGGCCCTGGAAGGTATGCCCTATTCCCTGATTGTCCGACAAAAACAGGAAGCTCTCGACGCCAACCCGATGGCATCAGCCATTCGGTTTATCATTCAACAGTTCGACGAACAGCAAAACGACATTGATGTCGCCCCATTAGTGGAACGTAGGCAAATGGCAGGCTCGAATGAACAGTTCATTACTGATTATGTAGATGCCCTGTACCAGATCAATGCCCTGTACTTTTATACCCGCAAAAACCCGGAACGAGCCGACTCCATTTACCCCGCTTACCAACGTGCTAAGCAGTTATTGCTGAATGCAAAAGACAATCCCTATATTCTCTCCATCATTTATGAAAATGACCACGCAGCTACCCAACGGGTGCTAGCGGTAGCCGATTCGGCCTCTTTACAAACCGTGCGGGATTTCATGTTTTGGGTAAACGCACCAAATTAATTGCGATGGTAACGAATTCATCCTGGCAGGAACTACTTGACCGCGACGGGTACGTTGTATTTGATCTGTTTTCAAGTACCGAACTGGAGGCATTCCTGACTAAATTCCGGGCACTGCATGATTTCCCGCTTCCCGATGGCATGTTCTTTTCTAACCAACAACACGATAAGCCCGAATATCAGCAGCAGGCTCGGGCCTTATTACGTACTTATTTCGAGGAAAAACTAGCCGGCCTTTTTACGGATGCAGAGTGGATGGAAGCAGTCTTCATCATCAAGCCGCCCAAAGTGGGCACTTTCGCCAATCACCAGGATTGGAGTTTGGTCGATGAGCGCAAGTACCGTTCCTACGGTGTCTGGGCGCCATTGATCGATGTATCGGATGCCAATGGTGCTTTTTGCATAGTACCGGGTAGTCATAGGTTTTACCCGAACTTTCGCAGTCCGACCATACCCTGGGTTTATAATACCCCCGAACTAAATGACATCATTGATGAATCTCACGAACTGTTGCCTCTGCGAAAAGGACAAGCCATCCTCTTCGATCATGCCTGTATCCACGCCACCGTTCCCAATAACAGTCCTGACATCCGTCCGGCGGTCTTTACCGGTATTCGTCCGGCTGCGGCCAAAACCCTCCATCATTACCTTGACCCCGAGACCAATACGCTGGAGGAGTACGAAGTAGATGGCGATTTCTTTTTTAGCTACGACTACCGATCCCGCCCTGCTGCGCCCCACGCTACATTGCGCCGCCGTTTCCCCTACCAGCCGCCCCGGATTACGCCGGTGGACCTGAAGCGAAAGATACGCACCGCCCGTTCCGTCAAGACTACCTGGTGGCAACGCTTACGGGAACGGGTAAGCTAATTAGCCAACCGGAATCCCATGAAGAAGCTGCTACACATTGGTTACCCCAAAGCGGGAAGCACCTTTTTGAAGCATTGGTTCGCCCACCATCCGCAGGTGGCCTTTACCCCACATGGCCTGGACGGTTTACGCTCCCCGAAAGCCGTTCCCACCGGCAGGGAGTGGTTGGTGACCTGTGATGAAACCCTGACCCTAACACTGGGAAACGACATCTCTCAAATCCCCACCCCGCAGGAGACCAGAAACCGGCAAGCCCAAATAGCCCGATACGTGCACAATCATATTCAGGTTGATGCTATTTTGGTAATAACCCGTGGAGCACGATCCCTATATCGGTCGGCCTACAGCCAATACCTGAAAGCAGGTGGTCACCTTACGTATGAGCAATTGCGGGGTAACTACGATGATCGATACGCGGCGATGTGGGATTATGACTATGTCCTGGAATTGTACCAATCCCTGTTTGGCATCGACCGGGTGTGGGTTTTTCCCCTGGAATGGCTAACCACCAGCCCCGATCAGTTCCTGGGCACACTGGAGGATAAAATGGGGATTCCCACCACTGCCTTTGACCGGACGCCAAGAAATACGGCCCTGTCAGATACTGCCATGGGCCAATACCGTACCCTAAACCGGGTAATGCACCAACTCTCCCTGATCCTGGCAGGATCAGCCCGCCAAAAATTCAGATCCTGGTACCGAAACACGCTGGATCGCGGCAGATGGCACTGGATACTAAAAAACATGCCCTTATCTTCTATTACCTGCGATCCTCCCGAAGACTTAATACGCACCCTGGGGAAAGTCAGCAGAAAAACGGTACATCAGCCTTATGTGCGGCCCTTTGCCAGGCATTACCAATAAGCCCGGTTTTCGATTTCTTAATGGTATCTTCCTCTATGAATCTGTTGCTTATGCAAAAAACGGTTTTATCCGCCAATCACGAAAGTCCGCTTTCCTACCTGCGGCAGGTTGTTCATCACCGCCATCTGATCTGGGTGCTGGCTCGACGTGACCTGAAGGCAAAATACGCACAGACTTTTCTGGGGATCCTTTGGTCGATATTGCAACCACTGATCGGCCTGTTTATTTTCGTCTTTTTCTTTCAGCAAGTTATCGACATCTCGGACCGGGTAGAGTATTCCTACGCCATCTTCGCCTTTAGTGGCATGACCTGTTGGTACTACTTTACCTTCCTGGTCCATCAGGGAGGGACTGCCCTGGCCGATAGCCAGGATCTGATCCGCAAAATTTATTTCCCAAAGATCATCCCCCTCCTGGCCAAGGTGGTATCGGGGCTGGCCAGCCTCGGCACCTCCTGTGGGTTACTGGCCATCCTGCTCATTTGGGAAGGGATCATGCCGGGATGGCGTATTTGCCTGCTGCCCGTTTTTCTCCTCCTCCTCTTCCTGGTTAGCCTGTCGATAAGTGTTTGGATGAACGCACTCACC
>JASBTH010000235.1 GCA_030148525.1 Saprospiraceae bacterium
TGAAGATAACCAGATCCTTAAAGGAATCGATCTGGATATCAAACCCGGCGAAATTCACGCCATCATGGGCCCTAATGGCTCTGGTAAGAGTACCCTCGCCAATGTACTGGCCGGCCGCGAGGAATACGAAGTGACCGATGGTACCATTGAGTACCTTGGCGAGGATTTGCTCGAACTGGAAGTCGATGAGCGCGCCCGCAAAGGAGTCTTTATGGCTTTTCAGTATCCGGTGGAAATTCCGGGGGTGACCACCGCCACCTTCCTCAAGGAAATTATCAATGCTGTGCGGGAAGAGCAGGGCAAGGAAGAACTCAAGACACCCCAAATGCTCAAGCTGATGCGCGAACGCATCAAAATGGTGGATTTGCCCGAAGCCTTCCTGAAGCGCTCCCTGAACGAAGGTTTCTCCGGTGGCGAGAAGAAGCGCAACGAAATGCTACAGCTCGCTCTCTTGGAGCCGAAACTGGCCATCCTGGATGAAACGGATTCCGGACTCGATATCGATGCACTGAAAATCGTGGCCAATGTCGTAAATAATATGCGTAACGAGGGACGCTCTTTCCTCATCGTAACCCACTACCAGCGCCTGCTTGATTACATCATCCCCGACCAGGTACACGTACTTTACAACGGTAAAGTCGTTAAATCGGGCGATAAAGAGCTGGCTAAAAAGCTGGAAGACCAAGGATACGATTGGATTAAAGAAGAAGCTGACGCTGTGTCAGCCTAACCTAAAAGCGAACCAAAACTATTATGGCAATAGAAACGAAAGACAAGAACATAAGCCGTTTTTTGACGCTGTTTGGTGAGCTGGAACGCGGCCTGAACGGCCAGAAAGAAAAACCGGTCCACCAAATTCGTCAGACGGCTATCGACCGATTGTCGCAACTGGCCTTTCCGACCCGTCGCGACGAGGAATACAAATATACCAGTGTCACCCGGATCGTAACGGAAGACTACGACCTGGAACCATCAGCGGATCTGGATGCAGAAACCGTTGACCAGTATCGTATTCCCGACCTCGGTGCAGCTACCCTGGTCTTTGTCAACGGTCAGTACCGCCCGGACCTCAGCGATGAGCAGGATTTGCCGGAAGGCATGCGTTTGCAGACCATCGAAGATGCCCTGGAACAAGCTAAGGATCAACCGATCCTGAACGACCTGCTGATCAATACAGCCGAGGACGGCGTAGATCCATTTCTGGTTATGAATGCGGCTTTCGCCAAAAACGGATACTACCTGCACGTACCCAAAAATACCAAGGTTGCAAAGCCTCTGCACTTCCTGTACATAAATACGGAGCAGGAGCAGCCCTACCTGTTCAGCCCGCAACGGATTATCGTGGCGGAACCCAGCTCGGAATGCACCATTGTGGAAACATTCCACAGCACCGCTCCCGGCACGGCTAAATACTTTGGCAATCTGTTTAACCGCATGGTTATCCGGGAAAATGCGGAAGTACACCACTATAAAATTCAACGGGAGAGCCTCGAAGCCTTCCAGATGAATAATACGGAGGTCTTCCAATACCAGGATAGCCGCTACAGCAACTATACCATCGACCTGGGTGGACGCATTGTCCGCAACAACCTGCACGCTATTCATCGCGGCCAGAATGTGACCAGTAATTTTTACGGGTCTTTCTACGGTCGCCGCGACCAGCATATCGACAATCATACCTTTATCGATCACGCCATACCTCATTGCCAGAGCAACGAGCTCTACAAAGGTATTCTGACCGATAAAGCCCGCGGCGTCTTTAACGGGAAGGTAATGGTCCGCAAGGATGCACAGAAAACCAATGCTTTTCAGCAAAACAGCAGTCTGGTACTCTCCGATAAGGCGGTTATGGATTCCAAACCGCAGCTGGAGATCTTTGCCGATGATGTCAAGTGTAGCCACGGTGCAACCATTGGCCAGCTGGAGGAAGATTCGGTCTTCTACCTGCGGAGTCGCGGATTTACCGATGCTCGTGCACGCGAGACCCTGCAATACGCCTTCCTGTTGGAGGTACTGGAGTTCATGCCCCACGAGGCCATGCGCACCTTTGCCGAGCAGCAGATCAACGATAAATTTACGGAAGCTATATAAATCAGTATGGATACCACCACTGAACGCACACCCATTCGCCCTTTTGAGATCACTGAGATCCGCCGGGATTTTCCTATCCTTTTTCGGGAAATGAATGGCAAACCCATGGTTTTCCTGGACAGCGCTGCTTCCAGCCAAAAACCCCGGGTGGTCATGGATGCGCTCGTGCATTATTACGAGCACCTGAACGCCAATGTACACCGCGGGGTGTATAAATTGAGTCAGGAAGCCACCGATGCGCACGAGCGCGGACGGGAAGTTACCAGGGATTTTATCAATGCCGCCTCTACCAAAGAGGTGCTCTTTACCCGTGGCACCACCGAGGGGATCAACCTCGTGGCCCAGTGTTACGGACGCCAGTTTATTAAGGCGGGTGATGAAATCCTGATCAGTGGTATGGAGCACCACTCCAACATCGTGCCCTGGCAGATGCTGGCCGAGCAAACGGGTGCTGTGCTGAAGGTCATCCCCGTAACGGAGCGAGGAGAACTCGACATGGAAGCCTTCGATAAATTGCTTACCGAGCGCACGCGCTTCGTGAGTATCGTCCATATTTCAAATACACTGGGAACCATCAACCCGGTCAAAGAGATCATCGATAAAGCACATGCCCTGGATGTTCCCGTTTTGGTCGATGGAGCCCAATCAGCCCAACACCTGGCCATAGACGTACAGGCACTGGATGCCGACTTCTTTGTGTTTTCGGGCCATAAAGTGTTTGGACCGACGGGTATCGGCATTCTGTACGGAAAGGAAAAGTGGCTGGAAGCCATGCCTCCCTACCAGGGAGGAGGTGAAATGATCAAAACGGTAACCTTCGAAAAAACCACCTATAACGAGTTGCCCTTCAAATACGAAGCGGGAACCCCGGATATCAGTGGGTCCGTTGCCCTCGGGGTAGCCCTGGAATACATGCAGGAAATCGACCACGATGCCATTCAGGCACACGAGCAAGATCTCCTGCAGTACGCAACCGAAGGATTATCACAGATCGAGGGCATTCGGTTTGTGGGGGAAGCAGCCCGTAAGGCCAGTGTAATCTCCTTCCTGCTGGAGGGGGCACATCCCTACGATGTGGGTACCCTGCTCGACAAACTGGGCATTGCCGTTCGGACCGGCCACCATTGTACTCAGCCGCTGATGGACCATTATGGCATTCCCGGAACAGTACGAGCCTCTTTTGCCCTCTACAATAACCGCGAGGATGTCGATCGCCTGGTAGCGGGCGTTGAACGGGCAGCACGCATGTTGCGCTAAAGCATTTTTATGGACATCAATCAAATACAAGACGAAATCATTGATGAATTCGCCTTTTTTGAGGATTGGATGGAAAAATACGAGTACATCATCGATCTGGGTAAGAATTTGCCGCTCATCGATCCCTCCAAAAAAGACGAAGATCACCTGATAAAAGGCTGCCAAAGCCAGGTGTGGCTGGAAGCTAAAGATCAAGATAGCACCATACAGTTTACCGCCGATAGTGACGCGGTGATCACCAAGGGGATTATTGCCCTGTTGATTCGCGTGCTGTCCGGTCAAAAAGCTCAGGACATAGCCGAGACTGAATTGTACTTTATTGATAAGATCGGTCTCAGGGAGCACCTCTCCCCTACCCGTTCCAACGGATTGGTGAGTATGGTGAAGCAAATGAAGATGTACGCGCTGGCTTTCCAGCACAAATCCTAGTCGTATGAACCACGAAGAGCTCAAAGCTAAGATAATTGAACAGATAAAGACTGTTTACGATCCGGAGATACCGGCCGATGTTTACGAGATCGGCCTTATCTACAAGATCGATATTCAGGAGGGTGGCAAAGTGGGTATAACCATGACGCTCACGACCCCTATGTGTCCCGTTGCCGATTCCCTGCCCATGGAAGTTCAGGAAAAAGTGATGATGGTAGAGGAAGTGACCGACGTGGACCTGCAGGTTGTTTTTGATCCTCCATGGAATAAAGAGATGATGAGTGAAGAGGCGCTTTTTGCCCTCGACATGCTATAGAAAACCCGATGTTGCTATGAAGATTTCCGCACAAGACGAATACGGCATCCGGGTATTGATCCGGATTGCCCGGGAAGAAACAGAGGATGGACTGAGCATTGCCCAGCTGTGTGAAGCCGAAGGTTTGTCTCAGTCGTACATGGCCAAGGTAACCCGCTCGCTGCGGATGGCCGGCCTGATCGAAAGTACACGTGGACGCAAAGGAGGCTACATTCTTGGTAAACCTGCCGACCAAATCCGCATTAACGAAGTGCTCGATGCTCTGGGTGGCGCCCTGTATGATGATTCTTTTTGCCGCGCACATACGGGCGGACTACGCATTTGCACTAACTCGGTCGACTGTTCCGTACGTAGCCTCTGGCGCATTGTACAAGTAGCCCTGGATCGTATGCTCGACCGCATTACCCTCGCTGATCTGCTCGGCTCCGAGGATACGTCCGACCATATTTTACAGCATATCCTGGACGAAAGCATCGCCGCACAGCCCGAAGAATCTAACTGATCGCATGCCTTATGGCAAATCAAAGCTGCCCGCGCTTTCCTAACTCCACTACTTTTATACTTGCATTGCATTATTTTAATGTGTAGATTTACAGCGATGAATTTCTTCATTAATGCTCTAAGTCTTTACATGCTTATCCTTGCTCTTTTGCCTTGTGCAGATGGGGTGGATTGCTCTATGTTTGGTGAGAGTGAATCGGTTCACACGGAACTTTTTGACGGAATGGGTAATGGTGATAATAATGGTTGTCATGATTATTGTACCCCCTTTTGTACATGTAGTTGTTGTCAAACTACACTTCGCTCACCGACTGAGTTTAGTTTTGTTGTGAATGCGCCTATTATTATATTTTCTGAACCTTCTCTTTCCGTTTCCTTATTCAAGGATCTTGCTTTTCCAAATGATATCTGGCAACCGCCAAAACAATTCATTTAACCCATCTGCAAGATTTTAGCTTGCCCTTTTTTTAGTTAACAACTTAATATTTGGGCTTGATGTTGTAGCTCAAAAAGCTTTCATTTCCTGACGGTTAGACATATGGTCTAGGCGCACGCTTTCCTGTAAACAAAGACACTACAATCTGCAGTGCCATGCCCTCATTGAAGAAAGCCTCCTATCGCAGTTAGGTGCTTATTTACAGGTTATAACATCTGGCTTTACAAGCAAGTACAATTTACATGATTAATAGAATCATTTCCTTTTCAATAAGGAATAAATTTATTGTGGGCCTGCTCACGCTGGCCCTCATAGGAGTAGGCATCTACTCCATGTCCACGGTTAACCTCGGTTCGGTTCCGGACATCACCAACAACCAGGTACAAGTAATGACCGTATCCGAAAACCTGGCTACCGAAGATATCGAGCAGTTTGTCACTTATCCTGTGGAGTTGGCCATGGGAAATCTTCCCGGAGTGGAAGAAATCCGTTCCGTTTCAAGGTTTGGGCTGTCGGTCGTCACCATCGTTTTTGAAGACGATATGGGTACTTATCTGCCCCGCCAACTGGTGCAGGAAAAACTGAATGAACTTCAGGAGACCATCCCCGAAAAGTTCGGAGACCCGACTATGGGACCCATTTCCACAGGTCTGGGCCAAATTTATGAGTACACCATCCGGCCTGAACCGGGTTACGACACCGTGTACAGCCCTATGGAACTGCGAACTATCCAGGAGTGGATAGTAAAGCGACAACTTACCCTCCTTGAGGGCGTGGTAGAAGTCAACTCCTTCGGAGGCTATATTAAACAATACGAGGTGGCCATCAACCCAGAGAAGCTAAATGCTATGGACGTAAGCATTTCAGAGGTGTACAATGCCCTTGCCCGCAATAATGTGAATACAGGTGGAGCTTACATCGAAAAAAACCGGATGTCCAATTTCATTCGTGGTGAGGGATTGGTGCGCTCACTGGATGATATACGGAGTATTGTAATCCGCAATGAAAATGGTATTCCCATAACTATTGATGATGTAGCTGAAAAGGTACATTTCGGCCATCAGGTACGCTATGGTGCTTTTACACAGGATGGAGAAGAAGCTGTAGGTGGGATAATTATGATGCTTAAGGGATCTAATCCCAATGCCGTTATCCAGAACGTGAAAGAGCGTATGGAGGAAGTAGAAAAATCGCTTCCCGAAGGGCTCACGATTGATGCTTTTATCGACCGTAGCGCACTTATAGGGAGAACCACTGATACGGTAAAGAACAACCTGATTGAAGGCGCACTGATCGTAATATTTGCACTGGTA
>JASBTH010000243.1 GCA_030148525.1 Saprospiraceae bacterium
TCATTTTGGGCTTTAAAGAGGCGCTCACTATTAAACCCTTCCGGAAACTGTGTATTTCCACTTTTTTCATTTTCAATGCCTTCAATACCGTAGCTACCTTCACCTTTTTCATCATTGTTTATCACCTGTTCAATGGTGATGCCGATGCAGCTAACGCCGGCTTCTGGCCTACCCTGTTCGGAAGTTTAGGTGCTATTTCCACGACCTTCGTGGTGATTCCCATTGTTGCCTGGATGTCCAAAAAAATTGGGAAGAAACGCGCCTTCCTATTATCCCAGGGGATTTCCATTATTGGCTATGTAATGCTGTGGTTTTTACTTGTTCCGGGGAAACCTTACTTATTCATATTTGCGCTGCCTTTTTTCTCCTTCGGTATCGGAAGTCTTTTCACGCTCATGATGTCCATGACCTCCGATGTGATCGACTTGGATGAGCTAAACACCGGCAAGCGGCGAGAGGGTATTTTTGGAGCTATTTACTGGTGGATGGTCAAGTTTGGCTTTGCCATTGCCGGTGGTTTAAGTGGTGTGATCTTATCCATTGTCGGTTTCCAGGAAGGTGTCCCGGGAACGGAGCAGGAAGGAGCCATTACCGGACTACGCGCAGTTTTTTCCGGACTACCCATATTGGGTACGCTGGTTGCAATGTACGTTATGCGTGATTATGATGTGACCGAGGAAAAAGCTATGGAGGTTCGCAGAGCCATCGACCACCGAAAGAAAGGACCGGTTTCTTCCTCAGCCTACGTTCAGGGCAAACTACTCTCCTTATTTAAGGATGGTATTCCGGCCAATGGTTTTCCCGTCACAGATTTTACGGGTAAATCATCCGGAGAGATTCAGTCCATGTTTTCAGAATCTTTTAACCGGGGCCTGCATGGCCTGTGCTTTAGTCCCTACGTGGAAGGACAGGAAACGGGAGATATCTTGTCGGAAGAGCAGATCTGGCGCCGCATGAATATCATCACGCCACACACCAAATGGATTCGTTCTTTCTCTTGTACGGAAGGAAACGAACTCATTCCCCAGATTGCCCGGGAGAAAAAGCTTAAAACCATCGTAGGGGCATGGATTGGAGCCGATCATGATCGCAACGAACAAGAGCTGCAACATCTGATTCGGTTAGCGGAAGATGGCCAGGTCGACATTGCAGCAATAGGTAACGAGGTGCTGCTTCGTGGCGAGCTTTCTGACGAAGAAGTAATTGGATATATCCAAAAAGCGAAAACGGCCCTTCCCGACCACATTCAGGTTGGATACGCCGACTCCTACTACCATTTTCTGGAAAAACCAGCCCTGGTTGATGCCTGCGATGTCCTGCTAATCAACTGCTACCCATTTTGGGAGGGTGCCGAAAGTGATCATGCTCTGCTGTACGTACAGCAAATGTACGCCCTCACTCAGCAGGTTGCGAAGGGCAAAAAGGTAATTATCTCCGAAACGGGTTGGCCCAGTGCCGGACAATCCGTATTGGGTGCCGTCCCCTCTCCGGAAAATGCCATGAAATATTTCATAAATATTCAGCAATGGTCGCACGAAAAAGGAGTTGACCTCTTCTATTTCTCTTCGTTTGACGAATCCTGGAAAGTATATCAGGAAGGAGAAGTAGGCGCCCGCTGGGGACTGTGGGACAGTAAGGAACAACAGAAATACCTGTCAAAAGAGACTATTTAAGACAACTAAAAGGGCACAAAAATGTCGAGCAAACCAGCAAGTATACAAGCACTCAAGGGAATAGATCTGGCCGGTAAAAGCCAGGCCGAACAGCATACGCTTTTCACCAATGTCCTGCAAAATGGCATGCATGGCCTGTGCTTTAGTGCCTACGAAGAGGGGCAGGAACCGGGCTCCATACTCTCGCCCGAACAGGTTCGGCGACGGCTGTCCATAATTGCACCGCACATCAAGGCAGTCCGGACATTTTCCTGTATCGAGGGTAATGAGTTGATCGCTTCTATTGCCAAGGAGGAGTTCGGATTACAAACCCTGGTCGGTGCCTGGCTGGGCAAAGACAAGGACCTGAACGAGGAGGAGATCGAAGGGCTAATCCAGCTTGCCAAGGATGGCCACGTGGATATTGCCGCCGTAGGGAATGAGGTATTGTACCGCAATGATCTCCCCGCCGAAGAACTATTGGGACACATTCAACGGGTAAAAAAGGCCATACCGAATGTACCTGTCGGTTACGTGGATGCCTATTACGAATTTAGTGTCCATCCGGCCATTACTGAAGCCTGTGATGTCATTCTGGCCAATTGTTATCCATACTGGGAGGGCTGTCACATCGATTATTCTCTGATCCACATCAAGCAGATGTACTACCAGGCCCTGGCTGCCGGCCAGGGGAAGCAGGTGATCATTAGCGAAACCGGATGGCCAAGCCAGGGTACCGGGCTCAACGAGGCCCAGCCGGGCTACGAAAATGCCTTACGCTATTTTCTCAACATCCAGCAATGGGTGGAAGACGAGGGCATAGAATCCTTCTATTTCTCCTCCTTCGATGAGGCCTGGAAAACCGGTGACGAAGGCGATGTCGGCGCCTATTGGGGGCTGTGGGATAAGGATGAGCAGCTTAAGTATTAAAATGTTGAATGCTAAATGTTGAACCAGGTATGAGGTTTGAGGTATGAGGTTTGAGGCTGGAAGAAAGACTAAGGGACCGGAGAGCACAGAGACTGGAGGGCTTCGTTTTGCTCTGGGTTTCTTGGTTTTGAAGCGTACTTTTCTTGCATTGCCCTAAATTGTGTCCGGCGTAGTGCGTCGGGAGTCGGGCGTAGTGCATCGCCCTACTATGCCTGCGGCTTCGGAGAGCGGAGATCGGGGGCAATCTGACTAATCCTTACGTGCTGATTTTTCTCAAAGGAGATTATGGTAACGATGGCTTCTGATTCCGATTTTTCCGTTTTATTTAACTGCGAATCACTGCGATCCTTGGCGGACGCCGCGTGCAATAAGGCCGTATGTATTGATGAGAAAATGAACTATTGTGAGCCTTACAAAAGGGACTTATTACCCTTTGCCAGGTTATAATAGACGTAAACGTACAGAGTATTGAGATACCTCAAACCCCAAACCTCAAACCTCAAACCTGATCCTGGCATAAAGAGTCAAAAGATTGGCCGGAACGGTCAAGTACGCTCCTCCCCTTTCCCGCAATTTTGTTGCTGTACCTAATGCAGTAACAACATGCAAAAGATCCACATCACTGTACTAATTTCCTGGTTGCTCCTGCTGTTGATGATCCTGTTCAGCAGTTTTATAGCTCCACCTTCGCCAAAAGCCCCCGCTTTTGGAACACCTCCGGCAAATATAGCACCCGATTTGAAAGCAGAAGTCTTTCAGCTATTGGATACCAAGTGCAATGTCTGTCACCGCAAAAAGAATCCTTTCCGGGTATTCTCCCTGAAGAATATGGAACGGAATGCCAAGCGCATTCACCAGCAGGTATTCGTGTACAAGCGAATGCCCAAAGGGGACGCCATCAAACTGACTGATCGGGAATACCAATTACTTAAACAGTGGCTTAAAACCCAAAATCTTCCATCATCATGACACTACCCATTAAAACGTTCACGCTTTTAGCGGCCATCCTGCTTACCGGATTATCGGCCGGCTTTTTCTACGCCTGGCAGGTATCGGTGATACCGGGCACCCGCCGGGTCGCGGATCCGGCCTATCTGGAAACCATGCAGTCGATCAACCGGGCGATCCTGAACCCGTGGTTCTTCCTGATCTTCATGGGGAGTCCCGTGCTACTGGGTATCAGTACGATCCAGCACTATGGCTCGACCCCCGGCTTTTGGCTCCTGCTGTCGGCCACTATCGTCTATGTCGTCGGCACCTTCGGAGTAACCGCCGGCGGAAATGTTCCCCTGAATGATCTGCTGGATGCACTCGATCTATCGACCCTGGGCGAGCAGGACATGCATTCTTTCCGCAAAAAATACGAGGCCAGATGGAATCGTCTGCACCTGATACGAACGGTGTTTTCGGTGATCGCTTTCCTGCTGTCCTTATTACCACTATTCTCTACGGATTGACGGTTGGCGAGACACGCGACACGCGACACGGTTTACGGTAACCGTGAAGCGTGAACCTAATTACTTAAAAACAATATCATGAAACAACAACACAACATCCTGGTCATTGGAGGCACCGGGAAGACGGGTCGCCGTGTGGCGGACCTTTTACAACAGAAGAATCAACACGTACGCATCGGCTCCCGGAGTCAGGATCCCCCCTTCGATTGGCAGGATCCCGCTACCTGGACTGCAGCTTTGGAGGGCATGGATAGGGTGTACATCACCTATCATCCCGACCTGGCCGTACCGGGAGCTTATGAAGCGATTACGGGTTTGGTGGCTGCCGCCAAAAAAGCCGGTGTGCAAAAGCTGGTCTTACTTTCCGGTAAGGGCGAGCGGGAAGCCGAACGGTGCGAAGATGTAGTCGCTACCTCCGGTCTGGACTACACCCTCGTTCGGGCCTCCTGGTTTAATCAGAATTTTAGCGAAAGCTTTTTTCTGGAGCCGGTGTTATCAGGGCGCGTGGCTATGCCCATGCCGGAGGCCAGGATTCCCTTTGTCGACGCCGATGATATTGCCGAGGTGGCGGTAGAAGTCTTGCTAAATGATGCCCATAACGGCCAAACCTACGAGATATCAGGACCCCGCCTGCTTACTTTTGCGGAAGCAGTGAGTGAGATCGCCGAGGCGACAGGCCGGAACATCCAATTTCAGCCCGTTTCCCTGGAAGATTATGCGCAAGGCATGGAAGCACAAGGCGTTCCCGCACCAGTCATCTGGCTATTCAAATACCTGTTTACGGAGGTACTGGGGAACCCACGAAACTCAGAAGTTACCAGGGATGTAGCCAAGGTATTAGGCCGACCCGCTAAAGACTTTCGCACCTACGCCCGGGAGGTGGCCGCCACCGGAGCCTGGACGCCCAAGGTTACTATGATATAAGGCTTGATGATGATTAGTGCTATTTGAATGGCTGGGGTGGAAAACACTCCGGCCATTTTTGGGTTGGTCTGCTTGGAATCTTCCTTTTTTATTTCCGGTAAAGTATTTACTTTAACATGAGGTTGGGTCTTGATTCTCTGTATTCTACAAAATCACACAGACCCAACCTCACGTTACTTTACTATTGGTCAAAACTGGCCTAGGCCAGTTTTGACCAATCATTTTTTGCGAAAGCAACCCAAAAACTGATTAAAAAAACCTAAACCCAGTTCACATGCGATGGATGTCCTATGCTTTAGCTTTTCTCTTTCTTTGTTTGACGGTTCACCTGGGAGCGACCAAATACTATATAGACTCGTCTGATGGCGATAATTCAAAAAATGGGATGACCCCCGAAAATGCCTGGAAAACATTACAACGCATTAGAGATTCAGGTCCTGAGCCAGGAGATACATTTTTACTCCAAAGGGGTGAAATATGGGAAGGAGTACAATTAAGAATCTCTCACTCAGGTCTTGTTGGTCAGCCAATTGTTTACGGTTCATATGGAGATCCTGCTGAGCCACTCCCAATTATATCTGGAATTGACACTATACCGGGAACTGACCTATCTTCAAACTGGACAGAGACTTCTAGTGGGATATGGAAAATGGAGTTACCTAAAACCCCAAATCGCCTCTTTGTAGATGGTATTGAAACCCTTCGTGCCGACAACTTTGAAAATTTGGGTATAACGGATTCACTTGGATCAACTGGTACATGGTTTTTTGCCGACTCCACACTATTTATTGTTGCTCCCAATAATCCTGCGACGCACTTTTCGGCAATTGTGGGTGGTGTTCACTTTCAGACGGCACCGGTCGAAGACGCGGACTATATTGTTATTCAGGACATAGACTTAAGAGGTGCTTCTGGTGCCACAGTTTTTATTGCAGGTAGCAATTACATTACTGTTCAAAGATGTTCATTAGGATGGAATGCTAACTCCGGATTAACGATAATTGACTATAAGCTAATGAACCAGCCTAGAAAAGGATCCTCAAATATCGTTGTAAGAGATAACACCTTTGATTCTAATTTCACCTTTTTCTATGGAAATGAATCTGGCAGAGGATGTGGTGATGGTGTGAAACTTTTTTATTGGGCTAATAATTGTGAAGTCTACGGAAATACATTTATTAATTGGGCGCATAATGCCGTAGAGTTATTGGCTGACACCGACTTTTCAGTTGGAGTAACCAACAACAAAATCCACGACAACTACATCACCGCACCCGACATTCCCTACGCCCACCCCCTAGGCATGGATGGCTTCCTGGATAAATGCCGCGATAACGAATTCTACCGCAACTTCATCGATAGCTGCCGGACCACCTCCCAGGTGAACGGCAATAACAATTGGGTACACCACAACATCGTAGTGGGTATGCGCAATTCTCCGAACAAGGTCAACGGTACGGCCTTTGCCTTTGCGATTGGGGTCTATGACACCTTATTGGTAAGCCAGGATAACCGTTTCGACCACAACCTCATCATCGATACGGAAGAAGCCGCTTTCCAAATACGAAGTTTTGGCTGGGACAGTATTACCAGAAATCACCAAATCCGAAACAACATACTTTATGAAGTGGGCCAAAATCCGAAAAGCGGTCGCTATTCAGTGGGGACGGGTATTGAACTGTATGACCCAGACACAACCGGCGTCGGCGGTAACACCTTCCAGAACAACCTTTTCTACAACAGCCTCAGCGATAGCAACTTTGTTTTTGTGCGGGACAGCAGCACACACTATTCGGTGGCCGCATTCAATGCCCTGAACGGAGTGGATACCAATACCATCAGCGGGAATATCTTCGGCGATCCCCTGTTCATTGATCTGGCAAATAGGGATTACCGGCCACAGCAAGGATCCCCCGCTATCGACGCGGGACTGGATCTGGGCTATGCCCTCGACTACGATCAAATGCCGCGCCTGGAAGGTGCTGCCCCGGACATGGGACCCTTCGAAACCAACTACCCTGATCCCTGCGTACCGATCGAGGGTGATAGCCTGATATCGGATCCGATGGTCCTCGCGGCGATGGATTCGATAATGAGTGGAACCTATTCTTCCCCCGACACCCTGGATCTCACGGGCGGCACCGTCTATGCGGGTGACTCGGTAGTGATGCGGGCCCGGGAGCATTTGGTTTTCCGGCCGGGCTTTTCGGTAGAACCGGGAGCTTCGTTCAGGGCCCAGGTGGCGGATCTGTGTGATCCGGTGGTCATGATGGTTATCGAAGAACCGGGGCAGATACCAGAACCGCCTATTCGTCGTGCGACCAGGACGATCCTACAAGTAGCTCCCAATCCCGCGACCACTCAGCTACAGGTGAACTTTACCCTGACGGAGGCGGGTCCGGTGCGCCTGACGCTGATCAACTTACAGGGTCAGACGGTGCAGCGGGTATTCGAATCTGCCCGCCAGGCGGCCGGTGAATACAGGCTGGAAATCCCACTCGGCCAACAGCGGGCGGGTTTATACGTGCTGATGCTGGAGCACAATGGAGAGCGGGCCGTACAGCAGGTGGTGGTGCAAGGGGAGTAGGATTACTGTAGCCGATTCCGTTTGGTCTGATAATTCAGTACGTATGCCCGTTTTGTAGCCTCATTCAGATATGATCGCTGAATAAGGGCCTCACAATCACTCAAAGTGCATCTCAAAGCACTTTATGGGTAAAAAAAGCCCCTCCCAAAAGGGGAAGGGCCTAGTAAACACTTCTTCGAAATAAAGTTTCTTAGGTGTTTTTTTGCTTTATGTGAGATTGACAAGCTGGGCTGTTGCTAAACGGCTGCATGTCTCCACCGCACCTTGTATTTGGTACCGGGTATTAGGTAGTAGGACATACTCAGGCCCTTTGCGCTCATTATTTTCAACCCTACCTTTATAAATCATTGAAAATCAACATTATTCAAGGCGAAGGTTGAGGCTGAGGCTCAGGTTTAGGTTTAGATTAAGGTTCAATCCGTGGACCGTGCCTGCCCGCCGAAGCCCGTCATGCCCGCTGAAGCTTTCGCGAAAGCGGGATAGGGCGTAGGAGGGGACCTTGGACCTTGGACCTTTGTCCACCTACGGCTTATACACATTCAGCTTCTGCACCAGCACTCCCACGGTAGTGCGGATCTGTACCCAGTACATGCCGTCGGCGAGGCGATTCGTTTGCCACTGCACCTGATGGCGACCGGCATCCTGTGGCCAGTTTTGTATCAGGGTTTTAACGTAGCGTCCCTGGGCGTCGAACAGGACCAGGTTGACCGGTCCGCCTTCCGGCAAAAAGTATTGGGTGGTCACCTCCCCGAAGGTCGGGTTGGGGAAGAGCATCATATCCAGCTCGCCGATCTCCTCCGCAGGGATGCGCCAGTCGATGGCAGCCATGGGGTCTGTATCGTCAGGCTCTGACAACTGCACCGCCGGGGTACAATCGTCAATGCGGGCGGTGAAAAGCCCCTGCGCCACAAAGCCGGGCTTAAGGGTGATGGACGTTCCGGCGGTGTAGGTCACTTCAGCGCCGTCGGGCACTACGACCGATCCGTTGGTGATGATCGTCTCGCTGGCGCGTACATTCGCTCCACTCAGGGCATAGGTAATCGCATCAACGGAAATGACGCTGCCATCGCAGGTCACCGGTGTATCGGGATCGATATCATTGCAAATGCCGTCCATATCGGTATCACCGGTACTATCGTCGCCCTGGCAGAGGTCACAGCGGTCGCCTACACCGTCCCCGTCGGAGTCGGTACCGGAG
>JASBTH010000246.1 GCA_030148525.1 Saprospiraceae bacterium
TGTCGAAGGCCCGGTAGTTGACTCCGAAATTCAGACCAGCCGTCGCAAATACACGTCGACCCATCCGGCGGGTATAGCTGCCCAGCACGTTCACATTGGTCTGGTTTAAGCGGGAAAAGCCGGCCTGGTCAAAATTGATGGCACCACCCAAGGCAAAGAAGCTTTTATCATCGCTGGAAGGCAATTTAAAATCGGCGGCTGCCGTTAGTGTGCGGTATTCGACGGGTACAGAGGACCACTGTTCGCGGTAGTTGGTCATCAACCGGATATCGCCCTGGAAAATACCGACCAGGGCCGGGTTAATTTGGAAGGGTGCGTTATAGAATTGCGTGTAGTGAATATCCTGTGCTCCCACCAGCGTGGTGAACAGAAGTATGGCAATGGTGGAGGACAGAGCTTTCACAGTATGCTGTTTCTTTTGGACAATGTGCAGCATGACCTGGTTCCTTTTCATGGGATGGTTTTTTCCGGGTTATTAAGCGGCTATCTTCTTGTTTTTCCGTACTATCCGGCCTCGTTTCCCACAAGGTAAAATTTTATCTCCGTAGTTGGGAGACTTAGGTCACTATGAATAGGTACGGAAAAAAAGTTTTGGGGTTTCCTTTCCTTTTTTTCTACGAAAACAAGATACTTTTATAAAACAACAAACCCCAGTAAACGGACCCTTTTAACCAGAAAGCGGTAACCATCCGACAGTACGCGGTAAAACATACGATAAAATATTGAACATCAGTTTTTTTACGATGCTCGAAAAACCTGGAGACCACTTGTATTTATTAGCATTAATTGCATATCTTTAGGTCATAATCGCGGAAGATCTCTCCCAACTTTTTGATCAACCGCGACGACGTATCCCAGAAAAAAATCCCATCCGAGTTGTTCGTTTGACACACTACTTACTTCAGTGTGTTGGACAATCCCATGCATTTTGCACGCGCATCTAACCACTGTACCCAAAGTACAACTGCTTTGGAATTGCATCATCGAAAAACTAGAGTAGCGTGAAAAGGGCAACTTACGTAATTTTACTAATGGCTATGGCATGGACTGTGCAAGCGCAATCCGTCATCTATGTCAAAAGCGGCAGCCAGGGCAACGGGCAGTCCTGGGCAAACGCTATGGGCGACCTGCAACAAGCCTTGCAGGTAGCTAAGAAAGGTCAGCAGATATGGGTAGCTAAAGGTACCTATTATCCAACCACGGGAACTGATCGCCAAGCCTCCTTCCAGATTACCGACGGCGTGCAATTGTTCGGCGGGTTTATTGGAACAGAGCAGTCCCCGAAAGAACGCGACCTTACTCAGAATCAATCCATTCTTTCCGGCCATATCGGTTCGGCCTCCATCAACGACAATTCCTATAACGTTATCCGCACCGCGGGCGTTTCCCCGCAAACCGTAGTGGATGGGTTCGTGATTACCGGAGGCAACGCCAACCGGGCAGCTGTCGTCGGCAACCGCGAAGGATGTGGTGGCGCCTGGTACAACGATGGCGCAATGGGCAAAACCTCCAGCCCCACCATTCGCAACTGCGTATTCAATGGCAACCAGGCTCACTACGGTGGTGCCCTGTTTAATAACGGATCGGAAGGTATCTGCGTAGTGAACATCGAAAATTGCACCTTCATACAAAATATTGCCAGCTCCAATGGCGGAGCTATCTATAACAGTGGTATCAACGGTAGCTGTAACATCAAAATCGCTACCACCCACTTTATCAAGAATCAGGCCTCCTACGGTGCAGGCATACAAAACCGTGCGGATGCTGGCGTTGCCAGCCCTATGGTTCGCAATTGCACCTTCCGGGAAAATGTGGCCTACCTGAGCGGTAGTGGTGTATACAACTACCGTAGCCCCGAGGGAACCTGCCGCCCCGTACTGAGCGGCTGCATCTTTGAAAACAACAAAGATGGCCTCGGCGAAACCGTTAGCAAACCCGTAGGAGGTCATGCTGCCTCGAAAGGAAAGCGATCTTCTTCCATAATCATGCGCCCCACATACTAAATTTTTGTTCTAAACATCATCGAAAAAACCCTTCACGCAAAGAGCCTTCCCCAAACTTGGGAAGGCTCTTTACTTTTGGTGCTTAAGAAGCTTTTGCCAAAAAACGCCTATTTTTTGCCCAAAATATGGTTATGCGAATTCTCCTGCTACTACTTTCCGTCCTCTTAGTTGCCTGCCAACCCGTTACCGAGCCCGATTTACCGTCCGGGGTTACCGCCCTGGTCGATACTATTCGACAAGAGGTGGCCCCTGATAAACGCGTTGCCCTCTTTCAACCCGAAGTACGGCCCGGAAAGGATGACCAGCTGATCCTCACCGGCAAGACCAATCTGCCCGAGGCCGCTAATCGTCTGCGAGATGGACTCCGGGAACTCGGATTTACCCTGGCTGATAGCCTGCGTATACTGCCCGATACCGAACAGTTGGGCGACCAAACCTACGGATTGGTTCACCTGTCGGTGTGCAATATCCGCTCCCGTCCCGCCCATTCAGCCGAGCTATCTACCCAGGCAACCCTCGGTACCCCCCTGCGCGTATATGAGCAGGAAGGTGACTGGTTTCTCGTTCAGACACCCGATGGTTACCTCGGTTGGCTGGACCGTGGCGGATTCACATCTATGACTGCCCGGGAATGGTCGGCCTGGACCCTTGCCAACCGGGTCGTTTATCTCCCCGATCTTGGATTTGCACTTGCGGAGCCGGACACCGATGCAAATCCTGTCTCAGATCTGGTCGCCGGAAACATCCTGGAAAGCCTGGGCACTGAGGGTAATTTCACGGAAGTAGGGTTTCCCGATGGACGCACCGGATACTTGCCGACGGCTGACCTCATGCCATTTCGCGACTGGCTGCAGCAGCCCGCTCCGTCCCCTGACCAAATCCTGACCACCGCTTCCCAACACCTGGGGCGGCCCTACATGTGGGGTGGCACCTCCGGAAAAGCCATGGACTGTAGCGGATTTACCAAGACGGTCTTCTTCCTGAACGGACTATTACTTCCCCGCGACGCTTCCCAGCAAGTTCACACCGGCACTCCGGTCGAGGCTGATACTTCGCTCGCTAATCTGCAACCGGGGGATTTTCTGTTCTTTGGCCGTGCCCCCACCAGTTCCACACCCGAAAAGATCACCCACGTAGCTATCTATATGGGGGGCGGCCGTATTATTCACGCCGCCGAACGGGTACAAATTCAAAGCTTGCGTCCCGGCGATCCGGACTTTGCGCCCGGGCGACTCGCCACTTTTGTGCGGGCAAGACGCATGCTGCAAAAACCTGATCAGGCCGGCATTCCCTTTCTCCATCAAATCGACTTGTACACGTCGTCTGACATACAATAGGGAAAGCTTTTTATAACCTCTGCGCTCCGGAATAAACCATTTTGGTCATTTTAGTAGTTCCTCTCCTAACAACCCGTACCAATGAAAACAATACGCTATTTTTCCCTCCTGGCTCTGCTCCTTATCAGTCTGAACGGACTGGCTCAAACTTATCGTGCTCCCGACGGTGGGGACGTGTTTCTGCCTGTGCAGTCGACACCCTGTATCGACGAGTCCAATCATGCATTGACTCGCCTCAAATTACGCGAATTAAAAGAGGATTACCTGCGCAGCCATCCCGATTGGTTACGGTCGCAGGAAGATACTACCTTCAGCTGGCCGATCCGGCAATCCGATGATTTCGCCTATGACTATGTTTACGGCATCTCCAACTTTGTGGACCAGGACCCCGCTTTCCCCGGAAAGGTTACCGATTTCAATTGCTCCTCGCGGTCTTACGACACCCAGGGTGGATACAATCACCCGGGTACTGATATGTTCGTGTATCCCTTCCAATGGCGCGCCGTCAAGTACGATCAGGTTGAGATAGTTGCACCGGCCAGTGGAGTTATTCTCTCCATCCAGGATGGCAACCGGGATACGAATTGTGACTTCAACGATAACTCGGCCATTTGGAACGCCATATACTTGATGCACGACAATGGATTTATTACCTGGTTTGGTCACCTGAAAGCAGGTGCTTTCACCGAAAAACGCGCCGGGGATAGAGTTGAACGGGGTGAGTTCCTGGGCATTATGGCCAGTAGTGGCCGTTCCTCGGGACCACACCTCCATTTCGAGATCTACAATGACGAAGGACAGTTGATTGATCCTTATGCCGGTCCTTGTAACACCCTCAACAGTACCTCCTACTGGGATGAGCAAAAGCCCTTCCGCGAGCCGCGTATCAACGCCCTGATCACTCATTCGGCCCGTCCCCAATTCTCGGGCTGTGTACCCGAATCTGGTGAAGAAAACACCATGATTAAGTCTTGCTTTGCTCCCGGTGAATCAGTTATAACAACTGCTTACTACCACGATCAGCGGCAGGGGGACACTACGTTCTTCCGACTGATCAATCCGGCGGGTGGTGTTTTTGATTCTTGGCTTCATGTATCTCCTGGTACCTACAATGCTTCCTGGTGGTTTTGGACGTATAATGCGCCCCAGAATGCCATGCCCGGCAGGTATACCTGGGAAGCTCGTTTTGGAGAGCAGGTCGCCCGTACCTACTTCTACATAGGCGAAACTGAAAAAAACATCACCGATGAGATCCTGTTTTGCGAAGGCTCTAAAGCTTCTTTAATACCACCTACTGTGGATAATGCCCAATACTTTTGGAGTAACGGAATGCGTGCTCCCGGGGTGGATATTGGCCATACCGGTGAATACACAGTTTCCATAACGGATGCCTCCTCCTGTACGGAAGTTACTTTTCCCATTACAAAGAAACCTGCTCCGGATATTGATTTTCCTACGCGGATTGAGTTCTGCCGGGGAGAGTCGGTCGAGCTTTCGGCCCCCGATGGATTCGACGCTTACCTGTGGTCGACCGGTGAGACATCACAAAACATTAAGGTAAGTGATGAAGGACTCTACACTCTTGAACTCACACAAGGTTCCTGCACCTACTCCTACCAGGTAGATGCATTTTTGCGAAAAATTCGCACGCCGGAATTCATTGCGGGACCCACTAACGTAGCCGTATTCGATACTGCCCGGTACCAGATTGATGCTCTGCCGGATCATCAGTATGAATGGTCAGTTAACGGTGGACGAATTCTTTCCGCCAGTACCGGCAATTCGATCCAGGTAATTTGGGAAGAAGGGAGTGCCTTGGGAGAGTTGTGCGTCATGACAACTGGTCCGGCCGGCTGCCTTAGCGGTACCCAACCGTGTTTGCGTGTGGAAATCGACCCGCTGACCTCGACCAGCGAAATACCTGGTCTGACCCAGTACCGAATGTTCCCCAATCCGGCGGGCGACAGGGTGCGGGTGCAGTTTACAGTGAATGAGCCGGCACACTTACGGGTTCGACTTATTTCTTCATTGGGACAGGAATTAGCATCTTGGGACTGGCGGGTAGCTTCCGGTGCGCAGGAACGTTCGCTCGACCTCAGCCAGATTCCCGACGGTTGGTACACCCTAACCATGGAATCCCAAACAGGTATGTTGAGTAGGAAGCTGGTTCACCGTACTCCTTAGAAGGGCAATTTCCCCAGATCCACATTCCCGCCGGTCAGGATGATCCCCACTTGCCTTCCGGCAAAAAAGGAAGGGTTGGCCAATACGGCCGCCAAAGGCACGGCGCAACTGGGCTCGATGATAATCTTCATTCGCTCCCAGGTGAGCCGCATGGCTTCCACGATCTGCTCCTCGGTAACCGTTAAGATATCGTCCAGATGTTGGTGCAGGATGGCAAAGGTCTTTTCCCCGAGATTGGTCCGCAGCCCATCGGCAATAGTATCGATGGAGGTATTTACCTGTAGTGTGCCGGCTTTGAGTGACCGGCAGGCATCGTCCACCGCTTTGGGTTCCGCACCGATCAACTTCACAGAGGGGTGCAGATACCGGGTCGTAAGCGCCGTCCCGCTCATCAGCCCGCCCCCACCGACCGGAGCCATCATAATGTCGGGTACGCCGGGCATGTCCGTTAATAATTCCAGGGATGCTGTTGCCTGCCCGGCAATTACGTTGTAATCATTGTACGGGTGAATGAACGTAGCACCAGTGCGATCCACTACTTCTTTGAGCGTGGTTTCACGAGCTTCCAGCGTAGGGGCACAGGCAATGACCTCCGCTCCGTATCCTTTGGTGGCCGCCTTTTTGATGGAGGGTGCATTTTCGGGCATGACAATGTAGGCCGGAATGCCCAGTTCGCGGGCGGCCCGGGCAACGGCCTGCGCGTGGTTACCCGACGAATGCGTAGCTATGCCCCGCTCCTTTTCCGCCGGTGTTAACCGAATAGCTGCACTGGCACCTCCCCGCATTTTAAAGGCCCCAACCTTCTGGAAGTTTTCGCATTTAAAAAAGAGCCGGGCTCCCGCTACCGCGTCGATGCTGGCACAGGTAAGTACCGGCGTCCGGTGAATGAGCGATTCAATGGCCTCGTGGGTTTGCTGAATTTCTTTCAGCGTTGGAATATTATCCAGGGCGGAGAGCTGTAACATGTAGTTGTGTTTTACACAAAAGTAATACGATCCCGGAAAATGTCGATACACAGACCAGCCCCCAATTCCGGCTAACCAGCGCAAGACTTCTTGGCTGATGAACAAAAACAACCAAAGACTGTGTTATTGATCTTTCAAACGCACATCAATGAGAAAGCAAATCAGTTTGATATTAGCGGTACTAGCTGTA
>JASBTH010000251.1 GCA_030148525.1 Saprospiraceae bacterium
ACTACTGATTTGAATGGCTTGTTAGCGCTGCAGATTGGTGAAGGGCAAGCAGAAACCGGGTCCTTCACCGCCATTGACTGGTCAAATGGCCCGTACTTTGTTCGATCCGATGTCGATCCGCAGGGTGGAACAAATTATACGCTAAGTACTGTCACCCAACTCTTAAGTGTTCCTTACGCCCTCTATGCCAACCAGGCCGGAAACGGACAGGAACCCGGAACGCAAAGAGGTGACATGCAGTTTTGGGATGGTTCTTCCTGGGTGGCCGTGCAACCCGGTGAACAGGGCCAACAGCTGACCTTTTGCAATGGGGTACCTACATGGGGCCCCTGTATTCCTGATCTGGCGGCCGGTACCACGGGGCAAGTCTCTGATACCACCGCCACCATTACCGGACTGGAAGTACCCGATATGTCGTTGGATGTGGTCGCTAAGGGGGTATGCTACGATACTACCCATAATCCCACCATTTATGACTCTCGCACCGACGAAGGTCCTGGTGACGGCTCCTTTTCGTCCAGCCTTTACGGCCTGACGGCAAATACTACCTATTTCTACCGGCCTTACGTGACTAATGCACAGGGCACGAAGTACGGACCCATGGACTCTTTGGTTACGCTGGCCGCCATCAACGAACCCTCCATCGATCAGATTACGGGTTACACCGCCAGGTTTAATGCCGACCTTCCGGAAATGGGTAATGAACCCATCCTGGATAAAGGCTTCGTCTGGGGGCGTTCTTCCGCGCCAACCCTGGCCGATAGTTCGGTGTCGCTGGGTGGCGGTGCGGAAGAATTGCAGGTTACCTGGGACACGCTAACACCCTCAACCCAATACTACCTGCGCGGGTATATCCAAAACGAAACCGGTGTTGCTTACGGACCAGAACAGACGTTTACTACGGATGACCCGCCGCAACTGGGGCAACCCTACGCCGGCGGATTGTTGATCTACCTGGAACCAGACGGGCGGCATGGCATCGTTGCCTCAACCACCGAACATACCTCCCTGGACTTCATGGCTGATGATTATCAAAACTGGACATCCTCTACCTTGCGGTACAGCGGTGATGAGAACACTCAACATATTATTCAGATTTACAACAACACCAGCAGAAGTCCCGCCGCCTGGTGTAACGCTTTAGTCCACAATGGATACGATGATTGGTGGTTGCCCTCCAAAGATGACATGGATGCCATGGATACGTACCGGACCACCCTGGGCATGTCCACTAACCGGGCGTATTGGACATCGTCCATGTTCAACGATTTTAATGTCTGGATTCTGACCTCTTCCAATGGTTTTTTAGCGGGAGGGAAGAATTTTGGTTTTAACCGGAATACCCGGGCCGTAAGGTACTTCTAAACCTAAAACCCAGTATTGATGCCGGTATCACCAGCCACCATCCTAATATCTGCTAACCGGACCATGAGCTGCTGCTTTTGGTCGGTCCTTTTAATTCTTGCTTGTTCTGTCCCCACTTGGTCCCAGGTACAACTTACTTCAGGCACCTCAACCTTTGAGGGTAACGCCGGCCGGGTCATAATCGGTCAGCCATTCCGGCAGATGACACAGGATTGTGAGGCCGTGGAAGTGCAGGGGGGGCTTCTGGGTGGCTATTCGCCCTATTCTTCGGTTAGCCTTTCGGCAAAAACAGATACCCTCTACCTGGATGCCAATGGAGAAGCAATCGTGCGGGTGAGCGACCTCGATGGTGGTTCGGTTGATTCCTGCGGTCAATTGAACCTCTTCCTGACCGATTCTTTATTGACGTGTGCTGATTTGGGGCAGAGAGAATGGGTGCTCTTTGGTTTTAGCAGCGCCGATAGTCTGGTCGTCAGTGACACAACAATCATCACCGTACTGGATACCTTGGCTCCGGAAATGGTATGTCAGAACTACACCATTACCCTGGATGCTGACAACGAAGCTGGGATCACGGTTCAACAGCTCGATGGCGGTTCGTCCGATAATTGCGGGCTAGATTCTTTGTGGCTTGACCGGTATGCTTTGGATTGTGCTGATGTGGGCCATATCGAAGTCACGCTTTTTGCCCGCGACAGTTCGGGGAACAGCAATAGCTGTACGGCGCAGGTTACCGTGGAATCCGACAAGAATCCGGTGGCCCTCTGCCGGGATATCCAGGTATACCTCGATCAGGCCGGGCAGGTAAGTGTTTCCCCCGAACAGATCGATAATGGCTCCTTAAATGGATGTGATCCTGATCAGCTTTCCCTGAGTAAAAACGTTTTTTCCTGTTCTGAGATTGGCCCGAATGAGGTGACCCTTACCGTCTTTAACCAATCAGGGATGGAGGCTAGCTGCACCGCACAGGTAACCGTTATAGATACCATTTCCCCCTCGGTGGAAGCCGATCCGGCTACCTTGTCCCTGAACAACCAGGGGCAGGCCACCCTGGATCCCGATGATTTCCGGGAAGTAGTCGGCCCCGTCACCACTAATGTCTATGTGTATGGTGATAACCGGATTGGTATTCTGCGGTCCAATGCGCCCGGAATCAGCAGTAGCCATAGTGGGTATTACCTGTCGCGCAATGGGACGGATTACTATCGGGTAGTCCATACGGGGTCCGACCCTTCCTGGCATTATTTCTCTTTCTCGCCCTACGTTGCATCTGGTTCGGTATTTGGTAGCACGGGCACCTATACTTTTGCGTTGTATCAGAATCGGGGGTATTCGGATGCCTGCTCTGTTCCTGATATCTCCCTGTCTGAAACAGCATTCACCTGTTCCGACCTGGGTACCCATACGGTCACCCTGACGGCCACGGACGAAAGTGGAAATATTACCACAGTAACCGAGCAGGTGACGGTAGTGGATCAATTACCACCTACGGTGCTGACCCAGTCGGTTTATGCAGTTCTGGACGAATCCCTTACCGCTACCATCGGCGTGGAGGATATCGACGATGGTAGTTACGATAATTGTTCAATTGCTACCAGATCGCTCGATCGTACTACTTTTAGCTGTGCGGATATTGGAAGTCAGACGGTCACTCTTACGATAACCGATCAATCGGGTAATAGCGCCCAGGCTACGGCAACCGTGTTCGTGGTTGACTCTGTTCCGCCCGTGGCTCGTGTTCGGGATACAGTACTTTACCTGAATGAGGAAGGACAGGCATTCCTTTCTGCTGAAGAAGTCAATGATGGCTCGACGGATAATTGCTTTTCGGTCATTGCACCCGGAGTGGGGGAGTTATCCTTTGATATTGGGCAGACAGCGTTCAATGGGGGTGATGTGGGTATACGGTCAGTTCATTTTTTAGTTTTCGATGCCTATGGAAATTATGATGAAACCCTGGTTCAGGTAGAGGTGCGGGATACGATTCCGCCAGTCGCCGTGTGCCAACCGCAAACGGTTTTTCTCGATGAGCGGGGCCAGGCAACAGTTTTTCCCGCTCAGGTTGGTGGAGGGAGCACCGACCAGGCAGGGATGGTGGACCTGTTGATAGCCCGTGATGCCGGACTTATGGGGGTACCCCTTTTTGGCGAAAGCCTGGACCTGGACTGTGAGGATACGGCTACATCTATTCCTGTTTTACTTCAGGTAACTGACGCAGGAGGTAATGCAGTCACTTGTCAGACAACCATCGAACTGCTTGATTCTATTGCCCCCGTTTTTTCCTGTCAACCCCAAACGGCCTTCCTGGATGGAACAGGGATGACTCAAATTAATGCTGCAGACTTTGTCATGCAATCCGCTGATGCCTGTGGGATAGATTCACTTTCGGTAGATACAAATGCTTTCTCCTGTGGGGAAACAGGAACACATCCGGTGACCCTTACTGCTTTTGATCCTTCGGGTAATGCCACATCCTGCCAAACCACCGTTACTGTCCTTGATACCCTGGCACCGGTGGTTCTCTGCAAGGACACTACCATTTATGTGGGGGATGACTATTTGCTCGATTGGTATCCACCAGCCATAGACAATGGTTCGTACGATAATTGCGGCTCCCTGGAACTCAGTCTCGACAAATATTTCGTGCCATGTTTTGAGACCGGTGACCACCTGGTTACCCTGACAGCTACGGACGATAGCGGAAACAGCGCCTCGTGCACCAGTACCGTGACGGCTCTGGACACTACTGCGCCAACTGTATCCTGTACGGATGTGACCCTTTATCTTGATGGCACAGGACAAGCAGTCCTCGGGGATCCTTTCCATTATGGTTTTGGGTATGATGATAATTGTGGCTATCCGGATACGACCATATTTGATCGCACCCATTTTGGTTGCGGGGATATTGGTCAGAACACCATCACCTTCACCGGTGTCGACCAAGCAGGGAACAGTGCTACCTGTACCAGCACGGTAACCGTTATTGACACCATTCCGCCCTCGGAACAATGTGCGGACATCACGGTCTACCTCGACCAAAATGGTCAATGTGAGCTAAGCACAATATACCTCACCGAATTCCCGCAGGATGCCTGTGGGTTAGATACGATGTTCCTGGATAAAACACTGTTCACCTGCGCTGATGTCGGTGAGCAGAATATCACGATCACTGCCATGGATGTGAACGGCAACGAGATATCCTGTACCAGCACGGTGACGGTACTGGATACGGTAGCACCCTTGGCAATGTGCCGGGATGTGACCGTTTACCTTGACCAAAACGGGGAGGTATTGATTACGCCGGACGTGATCGAGGACGGATCGACTGATGCATGCGGCATCAGTATACTCGAACTGAGCCAGACGGCATTCTCTTGCCCGGATGTGGGCGAACAAATGGTCACCCTAACCGTGACCGACCAGAATGGCAATACAAGTAATTGTGCAGCAAACCTCACGGTATCAGATACCATCGCGCCCGAGGTTACCGCCAAGACCTTCCTCTACCTTGATCTGACACCCGACACTGCCTACTTATCACCCGATCAGGTTATTGAAACTGTATTCGAAGCTTGCGGACAGGACTCAGTTTGGCTTAGTCGATCACTCTTCACCGAGCAGGATACGGGGCTGCAATGGGTGCAGTGGTACGTGAGGGATGTTTCCGGGAATATCACCACCGACTCCCTAGTGGTACACGTAGTAGCTCCCATGGTGCTCGCTACCGAACTAACCCACGAAAGCTGTTTCGAGTCCAATGACGGGGCTATTGACCTGAGTGTACGTGCGGGGGTGCCGCCGTATCGCTACCTATGGTCGACCGGAGCTAAGACCACCGATCTTGCCAATCTGGAAGCCGGCACCTACACCGTAACGGTCACCGATGCCCGCGATCACACAGCTACTAAAACGGTGCAAGTAACTCAGCCTCAACCTTTAATGTTCAGTCTTTTTACCCAGGATGCTTCCTGTTTTAGCGAAAGCGATGGCTTTATTACCACAAACGTGCAGGGGGGTACGGAGCCATACAGCTACCAGTGGAGTACTGGTGCGACAACGCCATCCATAGCCAATATTCCGGCCGGATCTTACGGGCTTACGGTCACTGATGCAAACCAATGCCGGGTACTTGCGGACACCACCATTACCGAGCCCGCAGATTTCAGCCTGGAGCCGGTGGCTGATATCGGGCCCGTTTGCAATGGCGATGCCGTCCGTGTCCTGTTCGCACCGGATGCCCCCGAAACCACCTTCACCTGGACCAATACCAATCCGGCGATCGGACTACCGGCTGCTGGTCAGGGAGCCCTTGATTTCTCAGCATTGAACGAAACCATGTTTGCCCAGACAGGGAGCATTGAGGTAACTCCCCATTACGACGGGTGTACCGGTAATCCGGATACCTTTGACATCACCGTCGCTTGTCCCGCAGTGGCGGGGCAGGTGCGCTGGTACCGGACCGGTGCCGGTCTGGAAGGTGTGGCTGTCGAGCAAATGGGCGACGCCACGCAGGAGACCCAAACCGATGCCCATGGAGCCTACGAATTTTCCGGCCGGCCGGGATTGCAATTCCTCCATCACCCTTCTTTCCCGGAATTAACACTCACCGGAGAAGATTTGCCGGTCTACGGTATTGATGAAAACGATGTCCAACGCCTGCAGGAGCACCTGGACGGAGGCACTCCGCTGGGTGGCTATGATCTGCTGGCCGCCGATATTAATGACAACGGACAACTGTCTTCGGCCGACCTGGTACTGATACAATATGCGCTGCAGGGCGTCGAAGAGCCCCTGCAGTTCTTCGAGCGCCAAGCCTGGAAATTTGTGGATGCAGCTACGCAGGTGGAGGATTCCTTGATATTAAATTATTCGGATACCTTGGCGGTCAACGATCGGCACGGACTATTATCAGATGTTTCCTGGCTTGGTGTGCGCAAGGGAGACCTTACCGGTAGTAATGGTACGCTCGACTACGATCCGGTCATACCCACGAGGCCCGACCCCATCGATCCCGTTGATGCACGTACGGATGCGCCAAATTTACGCCTGGCAGTGGCATCGGATCAAACGACGGCCACTTGCGGGGATATAATGGAGGCGGTGGTCATTGCTCAGGAAATTTCAGGAGGAGATACCATCAGCCTGTTAACACTCGATGCCGGTATTCGCTGGGCTCCGGACCAACTGTCGTTGGTGGAGGCTACGGCCGGTCATTTCCGTGGGGGAGATGCCCGGGTATTTGCTGCCACCGCTCAGGGGCAAGTCTCCCTTACCTGGAAAGACCTGGTAGCTGGAGGCGTACCCGTAGTTGTAGGGGATACCTTACTGACACTGTCGTTTGAAGTAGTAGAGACACCGGGACTGTCGACCATCGAACTGGCAACAACACCCGCCACCCAGCCCGCAGGAGCCCTGTCGTATCTGGTCGGATTCCAGTATTCCGAAAACTGGGAAAGTAATCCGGCACAAGTAGAGTTTGTACCGGAAACTACCGATTTCGAACTGACCAGGATAGCTCCCTACAATGTGACCTCCATTGATGCACCGATGGCGATCTGTGATGATGCCACTTCAATACCGGTGGAGGTCAGCTTTCAGCAAATGGCCGAAGAATCACCGACGCACTTCAGCATCGACTTTTTTGCGGAAGCAGAAAGTATGGGACTGACAGATGTGGAGCATGCATCTTTGCCACCCACGGGGCAGATTGTATTATCCCTGCCGGAAAATCTGGTGGAAGGAACGATCGCTTTCAATCTCCGCCTTGGCGATGGCGCCGATTGTTACAGCGAACCCTTGAATTCCAGCGTTGAAGTCGTTACGGCTCCGGATGTCGTCCTGACGGGGATTTCGGATGTCGTTTGTCCGGGCAATATGCTCCAGGCAGAAGCGGTACTCGAACAACCGGAAGCCTTTTCGTATACCTGGCAAATGTGCGCATCAGGAGGCACAGATTGCCGAACCCTGGGTGCCAATACGAACAGTGCCAGCTTCATGCCAATGGAGCCGGGCGATTATGAAATTATGCTCACGGTTACCGGGGGACTGTGCGGAGAGGTAACTATCGTTAAGGCATTTACCGTTCAGGAATTACCGACCATAACGTACCCCCTGGAGGATGACGAACTGGTCTACTGTCAGGGTACGGAGGTGTATCTGGCGTTTACGGCGGATCTGCCGGGCACCACCTTCCATTGGCTTAATACAAACACTGACATCGGACTGGCAGCATCCGGTACTGGCCCGGTGAGTTTTACGGCCAGCAACACCGGTGTCACCACGGTGACGGTCACCCCAGTCACCAGCGGTTGCGAAGGGGATCCGGTTACTTTCACTGTACAGGTCCAGGCGGGTACTCCGAATGCAGTAAGCCTGAACTTAAGCCAGGACACGCTATGCATTGCCGGTGCTGTCCAGATGGTAACGACGATGCCTGCCGGAGGTACGTTGAGTGGCCCGGGAACCAGTAGTACCTCAAGCTATTTTACACCAGTGGAAGCAGGAGCCGGAACGCACATCCTCGTCTATACCTATGGGGATGATGGATGTTCCTCCACGGCGTCCGACACGGTGGTTGTCTTGCCAGAACCTGCGGTACAACTTCCTGAAGACACCTCGGTATGTGCTGCCAGCCCTGTAACCTTAACCATTAGCGGAACACCAAATGCCACAATTTGGTACCGGGAAAACGGAATGGAAAAAAGCCTGCTTCTGAACGGTGCGGGCCTGGGGAATCTGTATTGGCCCAGCCTCACCGAAAACCTGCAGATTCAGTATGATAGCATTGGTTTCTCAGGGTCGATGCGCTGTGTTGCGTTAACTGATGAGGTTACGATGATCGAGATGTTGCCGGAGATCAATCCTCCCCTGGTCGAAATGACGGGCACCACCTGTCCGAATGAACCAGTAGTGGTGGAAATGAACGGCCAACCACAATTGGAAATAGTGTACCAATTAGCCGGACAAGAACCCGATTCTCTGGTTCTGTCTGCCGACGGTGATACCAGTATTTTCTTTGTCGGTTTGACGGAAACCACCAGTCTGGAGTTGCTTCGAGCCCGCCGGCATGGTATGGATAATTGCTTGCTGGAGATATCCGAAGAACCTATCGATATCACCATTTGGGAAAAACCCGAATTAGCTACTGCACCCAATACCCTCCTTTGCTCGGGCGATACCTTCGAGGTGGACCTGAACTCTTTAATTCTCAATGATGTTCCGGTGAACTTTACCTGGGAAGTGCTTTCCGAAACAGCTACGACCGGCGCTACCGGTGGAACCGGCAATGAGATCCGGCAAGTGCTGGAAAACAAAATGGGGGAAACCATCTCACTGGTGTACCGTGTCCAGGTTACACCACAGGTAGGGGATTGTCCCGGACAAATCCTTCTGTTGCCGGTTCAGGTTTTCTCCGAACCGGTGGCTGAGCTCAGCGTACCGGATCAGACAATTTGTCCCGGTGATGCCCTGCAACCCATACAGATTGCTGTTACAAATGGTATGACCACCCAAACCAGCCTGAGTTGGAAGCGCGACGGCCTTACTGAAGTGTCGGGTGTTGTAAACGGGATCGGAAATCAGATTAGTGGTTTGCTCACCAATACCACCCAAACGGACCAAACGGTTACGTATTCCGTGTACCAGGAAGCGACCAATGGCTGTGTTGGCGACACACTAACGTCCATTGTCAGGCTTCCGATCGACGCGACGGCCCCTGAAGCTGTTTGTCCGCCAGTAGTAGGCGTAGCCGTGAATCGGGTGAGTGGTGTACGCATGTACGGAGAGGAGGTAGATGCCGGCAGCACCGACAACTGTGGTATTTACGAATATAGCTTAAGTATGGATAGTGTGGGGTGGAACGAGCGCGGCACCCACGACGTGACCCTCACGGTCCGGGATGTCTCCGGAAATGCAGATGATTGTACGTTCCGACTCGAAGTAACCGAAGAGCAAGCCTGCCGAGCTCAGTTGAATGTCAGGCTGGATGAACAGGGTCAATACGAACTCACCCCCGCACAGGTGATCTCCGGGGTAATTGCTCCCGGCCTCCGCATCCAGGTGGATGACGCTCAACCGGGGAACGGAGCTATTGTAGATTGTCCCGGTGAATATCGCTACGCCATTTTTGACGAAAGCGATGCTCTGGTCTGCTGGGGCTACGTACTGGCCGAGGATAAATCAGCTCCAACCGTGGTCGGCCTGACCGGCAAAAAAGATAGCCTGATCTGCACCTACGTGGATCAACTGGCCAATAATCCGGCCACTGTCGACCCTGCTAACCGCTACTACCTGGGCCACGTCACCTTTACCGACAATACAGCGGATTGCGAGGAATGCACTTTACCCGAGGTCACCTTCATCGACCGGGTGGAATACCTGGATTGCCCCGTTGATCTGGCATTTGGCGCGGAGTATGTATACGCCCGTATGTATCGCACCTTCTTGCAAAAAGACTGCCACGGCAACGAGCGGGATACTACGGTGACATATATTTTTATAAGACCAACTATTTCCGACCTCCGATTTCCGATTTCCGATTTAAGTATTGTTTCCTGCAATCCCGACACCGTCACCATCCCCGACACCCTCGGCTTGCCCTACCTGGTTTCTGCTTTTGGGGACACCCTCACCCTGGCGGACATCGACTGCCAGTACGCCTGGTCGGTGGAGGACCAAACCTTTTCCATTTGTGAGGGGCGCGGATTAAAAGTAGAGCGGATCATCCGCGTCATGGATTGGTGCGCCGAAGAAAGCGGAACGCCCTTCGATACGGTACTTATAAAAATCGGGGACTTTGAGGAGCCGGAACTCCATGGACCGCTCACGGATCTGCGAGTGTCCCCGTATTCTGACCCCGTAGATTTCCTGAAGTGGTACGATACGGTGTATATCCAATCTGAATTGCTCGCCGGTGTTAACAACTGGGAAGAGGTAGTAGCTTTAGCTCGCGAACAGGGCAATTTATCTATTATTTCCACCGGACCGGCCGATTGCACCGGTGCTCTTTTACTGGAACAAGACTGGGTCGAGCAACAATTCGGGGTGTCGGTCAGTGATAACTGCGAGCTCCGGGAGGTAGGGTATGAGTTATTACAGTACAGTCCGGAGAATAAGGGGCAGGAAATTACCGGTAATTACCGCTGGCGATCTACCAATTACCAATTGCAGGGGAATACGATTACTGGTTTGCCGACGGGTATTTATGCGTTGGCGATCACCGGTCGCGATTATTGCGGGCTGTCATCCATCGGCCTTATTCTTTTCACCGTGGAAGATCAGATCGCACCGGTCATGACGTGCGATGATCAGGTTACTGTCACTTTGAGTCAGGAAGGCCTGGCCAACATACGACCCGCTGATCTGGCGGAAGGCAGTTGGGATAACTGCGGACCGGTTTCTTTAGCCTTACGGCAAAAAAATACCGATACCCTTTGGCAACAGGAATTGTGGCTGGACTGCAGTCAGGTCAATGGTACCGTTCTTGTGGAAGTGCAGGGCACCGATGCTGCTGGAAACACCAATACCTGCTGGACAGAGGTCATTGTGGAAGATAAGATTAATCCTTTGTGTTCCGATCTGGCTCCCGTAACCCTCGCGTGCGACGATCCCGGGCTGCAAGATCTCGGCAGCTTCGGACTGCCGGAGACGCCATTTAGTACTTGCGGAAATATCGACATCCTCGAACTCGACGCTATTTCTGACCTCGACCAATGTGGCGTCGGAACCATTACCCGTCAGTTCGTGGCCGTAAAGGATCAGGGTAGCGAATCTGAACAGCGATCCGATCTGTGCGAGCAGGTGATCGAAGTGGTTGCTCACCACGATTATTGGCTGGCCTTTCCGGCCGACCAAACGGCTGCCTGCGCAAGGGATGTCTCCATCCGGGGCGTGGCCTTTGCGGAAGAGGCTTGCGACCTGATCGCTATTTCACACACCGACGAGCGTTTTTACGCCACCCAGGATCCGGAGGCTTGCTACAAGATCTTCCGGACATACCGGGTGATCAATTGGTGTGAGTACGACGGGGAGGCATCACCCACCATAGTCTCCCGCGACTGGGACGGTTGGAATGGCGAAAACCCCCGCCATCCCGATGGCGATGATGCCCCCGGTGATGAGGATATGTACGTGATCGTGAAACGCAATCTGGCCGATGGTCACCGGGATACGGTCTTTTACGACAACAACCCCAATCCGCACGATGGCAGCATTCAGCAGGACGGGATCACCTACGACTACTGGTGGGCGGTGCTGTCGGGTAATAATGATCCGGCCACCGAAGACTACTACGAGGGCATACCCGGGCACGTTCCGGGATGTACCGATTGTCACAGCACCTGGTCGTACGATGGCGATCAAAAGGATAGTGATATCGCAGGCAATGTGCAGGGAGACGATGCGGATTTCCGCTACGGTAGCTTTGGCTACTGGCAGTATACTCAGCACATTGTGGTGTACGACGACGTGGCCCCTGCACTCACGATCACGAGCATCGATACCTTCTGCTCGATCAGCAATGAGGATTGTTCCGCACCCGTAGAACTCACTATTTCAGCAACAGATCTTTGTACCGATGATAAACAAGATGTCTCCGTATCGATTGCGTTAGATATCGCTAATGACGGCATCCCCAATGCAGATGTTACCGGAAATTACGATCCGGCAACCGGACTTTTCTCAGGCCGTTATCCATTAGGTGAACATCGTCTGGTGGTAACGGTCAACGACGGTTGCGGCAATCAGATAATTGGTGACTACGTCTTTACCGTGGTGGATTGCAAGGCCCCGGCACCCATTGTTATCGATGCCCTGAGCGTCGAACTCATGCCGAGTGATAGTGACTCCACGGGAGCGGCGGCAGTGGTATGGGCTGACGATTTTGTGGCCTCGCCGGTCTACGACTGCAACGGTCAGGATGGGACTCAAGCCGATGCGAACGGGCATCCGCTGGTGACGCGATACTCTATCAATCGGGTAGGGGAGATGCCCGATCCGGCCCAGGATCACCTGTACGTGAATTGCACGGAAGCTGTGCGATCCCTGGAGGTGGAGATCCACGCCTGGGATGAGGCAGGTAACCACGATTTCGCTACCACCTTCCTGTTAGTGCAGGACAATATGGGGCTCTGCGAGGAGCCGGTCGATGGGGCCGGTGGCATTACGGGCGCCATTGCCACGGAGCATAACCTACCGATACCTAACGTGGAGGTGCGTTTATCGGGTAGTGCACAACGGAGCTATCTGACTGATCAGCGTGGAGGTTATTCCCTGTTTGGATTGGAAGAGGGGGGCGACTATACGGTCACCCCAAGCCTGAATAGTGATCCGCTAAATGGGGTCTCCACCTTTGATCTGGTGTTGATCAGTAAGCATATTTTGGGTTTACAGCCCTTAGAGAGTCCTTACCAGCAAATTGCCGCTGATATTAACCGTAGTGGTACGGTTACCACCCTGGACTTGATCCAGCTACGTAAACTGATTCTGAATATTGATACCGAATTCAAGAACAACACCAGTTGGCGGTTCGTGGATGCGGATTATGGCTTCCGCCAAAACAGTAATCCACTGGAACAGGCCTTCCCGGAAGTGAAAAATATCAATAATCTGGAAGGTGAGGAGGTCGCCGAGTTCGTCGCCATCAAGGTGGGCGATGTGAACGGCAACGCCAATGTGGCGGAGGTTCGTTCACTGGCCGGTACGTTCAACGTGAACGTTGCCGAGCAGGAACTGAAAGCCGGCAGTGAGTACCGTATCCCGGTCACTACGGAGCAACTGAATAGTGTACTTGGCTATCAATTCACACTGGAGGTCGACCCAGCGAACGCAGAAATCGTCGATTTGGAGTACGGTGTTGCTGCGGAGGAGTACTTTGGTGTATTTGCGGACAAAGGAATCATTACGTCTTCCTTCAACCAACCTAATTCAACATTCAACATTCAGCATTCAACATTATTCACCCTGGTGCTGCGTCCGACCATTGACACCAAAGTTAGCGACGTACTGCGTATTAGCTCAAAGTACACGGTTGCTGAGGCGTATGCCACGGATGGACATTTGCTAAACGTAAGGCTAAACGTTGGAGAGGCGCCGAGTAAATCCAGTAACGAATTATACCAAAATAGTCCGAACCCCTTCCAGTCGGAGACCAGTATTGGCTTCTTTTTGGCGAAAGCCGGAAATGCCACCATGACTATCCGGGATATGCACGGACGTACCGTTTACACAGCATCCGGAACCTACGGAGCCGGCTATCAGCAAGTGCGCCTCCGGGAGCAGGAACTGAGCGGCCCGGGTGTGTACACCTACACGCTGGAAACGGATGCGGAGTCGATGACTCGGAAGATGGTACTGGGTATTAGGTAGTAGGACTTAGTCTTATTACCCAATACCTACTACTCAGTACCCGGTTATTACGGGTTCGTATAGAAATGGAACAAATAACAGTTTTTTCCGTATAACTACTTAGCGAATTACGCAAGTTCCCATTACGATCAGCTTGCTTCTAACCCTCCTTAACCTCTTTTTCAGGAATAGGCGATTTCTTCTGTTTAACCTTGTTCTGCATTTCTAACCGATGCATTGATGTCCACGGCCCTTTATGCCAGTCAATACAAAAAAAAATCAAGACCTAACTTCAGGCATATTAACAACTACAATCATGAAGACGACCCAGACACCTATCCCAATGGTGTATCCCAAGCACCATAAATGGCAAAACCAGAAAAGTAAACGAAGACCTATCAAGGAATTGTTTTTCCTTTCGGTGTTACTCATGGTTAGCACTTCCCTTTCCGGACAAGCTGTTCGCTGGGCCGGTCTGGATACTCTAACTGAAGTAAGTGGAGGAATCTCATCCGTGGCTACGACACCCGACGGTCAAACGGTTGCTGTCGGGGCATTTGACGGAGGGTCGAACGGAGTTGGAGTAGTACATGTATATGATTTTCAGGATGGTCAATTTGTCTTGCGGGGTTCCGTTGAAAATCCTGCTGCAAATCAAACGTTTTTTGCTTATCGTACCAGTTTGGCTATCTCAGCGAACGGTCAATACATCGCAGTAGGTGCCATAGATCATATAGATGAATTTTATGGGGAGGCCGGCATGGTAATCGTTTACAAGTGGATGGGTGATACCTGGCAGCAGTTTGGATCTATGCTGGTTGAATTAGGCGAGAATGATTTCGGTCGATCGTTAGCATTGTCGGAAAACGGCGGTGTGTTACTCGTGGGGGACAGTGGGTACAATGAGGGTGACGGAGCTGTTTACAGATATTCGTATGGATATAACGGTGAGGAGGTCGATTGGGTGTTAGAGGCTTTGCTTCCGGGGTCTGATAAGGAGGCATTTGGCTACGACCTGGATATGGTTCCCAACAATCAGGTAATGATAGTAGGTAGCCCGGATTATGGTGGAGTAGGAGGCGATAAAAACGGAAAGTTTTCTATATACCGTTGGTATGACGAGCTCGGATGGGGGCAACCGGACACCTATTTTTCCGAATCGATAGGTGCCGGTTTGGGCAGTTCTTTGTCCTGTTCAAACAATTACCGCGAAGTCGTCGTCGGAGCACCGATGCACGATGGCGGCAAAGGATTTGCACTTCTTTACAAGGCCGACTATTCAAGTGAGGAACTAATTCCGGTGGATACCCTAATTCGCGGAACGTACGAAGGGGAAAATGCCGGAATCGCCGTTGACATGTCGGGGGATGGTCAATACATAGCGGTGGGGGCGCAAGGATATCAAGCCCCTTCTGAAGATTCTGGACGCGTCGGAGTGTTCTTTAGCGATGAAGAAAAGGTTGAACAAATAGGTCAATACATAACAGGAGAATTCCGGTCTTTTTTAGGATTCGCCGTTGCCATTTCGGATAGTGGGAAGACATTAACAGTGCCCCAACTAGGAACAAATGGTCATACTTATGTATTGACTTCAGGCCCCCTTGGTGACACGGACGGTGATGGTATATCCGACGAGCAGGAATCCCTGGACGACGATAATTGCGATTTCGTCTATGCCCGGCAGGATATGATGCCCGATGAGGTTTGGCTGGATGCAGACTGCGATAATGATGGTCTGACCAATGGTGAGGAAACGGATGAAGGATCCGGTACGGGCACTGATCCGGGGAAGGCCGATACTGATGGAGATGGTGTGGTGGACGGCGTGGAAGATACCGATCAAACCGATCCGCTTGACCCATGCTCGTATGTATACACTTCGGTTACTGTAGTCCGCGGAGAGGGGTGGCATGAGGCGGACTGCGATTCAGATGGGATACCCAATGCGGAGGAGGGAGATGAGCATACCGATACGGACGATGACGAAGTCCCGGATTTTATAGATATGGATAGCGACAACGATGGGATTCTTGATGCCACTGAGTATAAATTTGAAGGAGGCGAAGATATTGACGGGGATGAATTGCCGAACCATCTCGATAATGATTCGGATGGTGACGGTTGTTTTGATGGAGTGGAAGCTTCCGGTGAGTTCACCTTTGAGGAGATTGATAGTAACGGGCGTTTGCTTGGTGGAGTGGATGTGAACGGCATTCCCCTGGCTGTGACAAATAATAAGCAACAACCTATGGGGCCTGGCTATGTAGGCCAAATGATCACCAGCGAGTGGTGGAGCGATGATCTCACTAGCCCAGAATGCGGAGGCACCGTATCCGGGCGGTTTTGGTTTGACGATAATGCAAATGGCATATATGACGAGGGAGAAAGGGGCCCAGAGTCTTTAAGTATGTATTTGATGCCCGTTCAAGACTTGGGATTACTGGAACCAGAAGAAGAATTAGAGGACTATCCTCATGCAGAAATCAATTCTGAGGATGGTTCTTTTATGTTCGAGATCCTTCCGCAGGGTCAATACTACATCACCTTAGCGGGCGGACACGAGGAAGATTTTATGTATATGAAGTTTACCATACCAAACGTAGAAGGAAATACGCTCGATCATATAGATTCTGATATTGTAATTGAGGACCAGAGTAGTCTTTTTATTCAAGTTGAGCCAGGGCAGAATGTTGAGCATTTCGGTTTGGGGATTTACATCGATGAAGATGGTGACTATATTCCCGATGTCATGGATGAGGAGGAGTCATTAATTGACCCCCAGGGCTTTTTCTATTGCACCACTACCGGTGAAATTGTTCCCGGCGGCTCCATTTCGGTAGAAGGCCCCGGAAATGTATTTATTATTGAAGACGGGAGCACCGGTTTTTACCAGTTCCTGGTAGATGCCTCGGGCACTTACACCATGACGGTAACCCCCCCCGCCGGCTTTATAGTTCAGGCCGATTGTGCAGCACATGCCGGTATTCTGGATTCGGATTCTTCGCTTTATTCGCTGGGGAGTTCGGATAAGGAAGGCAGTGGGTTGCTGATTGATGCCACTTGCGCTGCCAATCCCTATTACCTGCAATTTGAATTGGAACCTGGCGACTTTATCTTAAACAATAATATCCCGCTCGATTGCATGGTCAGTTGCCGCCGGCAGATTAATGTGCGCATGGACGGGAATTGCCAGTACGAACTGGACGTAAGTCAGGCCTATAACGGACCAGCCGTACCCGGCCTGGAGGTACGGGTGTACGATACGAATCCGGCAAATGGTAATACCATTGACTGCCCGGGATTGTATACCTACGGCATTTTTAATAGTGCAGGTGTGCTAATCTGCTGGGGTGAAATCCTCGCGGAAGACAAGACTGCTCCCGTGGTGGAAGGTCACTATGAAAAACCAGACGACATCGAGAGTGTCTACATCCATGATTTGGTAAACAACCCAAGTTCTACTGACGATTCTCATCCTCTTTATATTGGGCACGTCTCGTTCACAGATAACTGCAATGAATGCGGCTGTGACGTAGAACCTGAGTTCATCGACCGGGTGGAATACCTGGATTGCCCCGAAGATGCTGAATTCAGTGATGAGTACGACTACGCTATCCTGTATCGTAAATGGACGGCCACGGATTGCGAAGGCAATTCGTTCGATACGACTCAGACCTTCACCTTCTACCGTCCTGCACTGGAAGACCTAAACAGCTTCGGAACACCAGCTACTCCTTTCAGCAACTGTAACAACATCGAAATCCCAGATATGGACCGATGCGGATTCGGAACCACTACTCGTCAGTACCAGGCCGTTAAGAACGCGGGTACCGATAATGAGTCTCGCTCTGCTATCTGCGAGCAAGTGATCAACGGAGTAGCTCACCATGATTATTGGGTTAAATCCCCTGGGGATCAGGCATCTGATTGTGGAGATGATGTATCCATTAACGGCGTTGAATTCGTTGAGGAAGTTTGTGATCTGATCGCTGTATCCAGTGAAGATGAGCGATTCTACGCTACCCAGGATCCCGATGCTTGCGACAAGACCTTCCGTACCTACCGGGTGATCAACTGGTGTGAGTATGAGGGAGAAGCTCAGTCTGCCATCGTATCTCGTGATTGGGACTGGTGGAATGGTACCAACCCAACGTATCGATCACTGGTGAAGATACCTACTGCTTTGTCAGCAACGACGACTGTGCCGGTCCGGTAGAATTCGCTATCATAGCGACTGATCTGTGTACCGTCGACGCAGAAGATGTGACCTTCCTACAACTCAATACTCTGCCGGAAATCTTTTTGCAACAGCAACTTTAAATTCGTGAACACGATATCACCCATGGTGCGGCATTTGGTAAAAGCTTCACTGCGGTGATGTATCTGCAGCTCTTTTTTTAGCTGGTCTACTTTTTGGGGCTGGGATATTTGATCCCTGACCATTACCCGGAAGAGGTCTTTCACCTGTTGACGGTACGACATGATCCGGGTGGCAATCAGGCTGCGCTCTTCGAGTTGGTATTGTTTGACTGTTTCCGGAGCCATATGCTTGATGCCCAGGAAAATGATCGGATTATTCTCTTTGAAGTATTGTGGCAGGTAAAAGCTTTTCCACCCTTCATAGCTCTGCTGGTCAAAGTCGATGGCGCGCATGCGATACTGGTTCCCCTCAATATCTGGAGTAATATCGAGCACGTAATTATACGAGCGCATATCGCCCAGCAGACGCACGAAGCAGCGCTCATTAAACTTGACAAACTCCTTAGCAATACGGGTCTGATTAAAAGTGGTCGTCTCCAGTCCGCGTTTAATAAAATCATCGCCGGGAATACCCGCCACGTGCTCCTCGATCAGGGTGGCTCCATCGACCAGGTACCTGAGGTTACTCGGTGAGAGCAGGTACTCCAGTTCGAGTCCATACACCCGCGAAGCATCTGCTCTCTTCACGTAAAAGTGGTCATAGTTGTCGTTCAGGCGGTTGATTATCCGGACCCGGAAGGGCTTGGAATTACCAAACGTACAGTAATCGATACGCGCGACCGAGAGATGCTTCGTCACCTCTGTATCCCCGTCGGTTTTCAATAATGCGTAAATATTGGTAAGGGCATCGTGGATTTCCTGCTCGTGGTTCCCCAAAAAATAGACGGTCTCCCATAAGGTATCATTGCCAGCCAGATCGAATAAAGGTACACTCGAATCGTACCGAAGCAAATCATCGTATTGTACCGGCAAATCAGCCACACGGTTGTACTGACGCATATACCCCTCCAGCTCGGGCTGAACCGGAAAAACCACCTTCTTTTTGGAGGGGACGTTACCCTTGAGTTTGCGCTCCGTCATGGCTATGGGATGGTGAATTATTAATTTTTAGTGTTTAATTATTAATTTAAAGCTTTGATGGTTAGGTGTTTATGACTTAAGGTCGTAATTTTCTCCAACTCTCCAACTCTCCAACTCTCCAACTCTCCAACTCTCCAACTCTCCAACTCTCCAACTCTCCAACTCTCCCTTTCACCCTTTCTCCAACTCCTGCGACATGCGCTGATCGATCTCCGATAATACCTGTGGATCTTCAATGGTCGACGGCGTTTGAAAGGACTCCCCGTCGGCAATATGGCGCATGATCTTCCGGAGAATCTTTCCAGACCGGGTTTTGGGTAATCGCTCCACGATAATCACCTTTTTAAAAGAAGCAACGGGTCCGATCTCGTCGCGCACCAATTGAATAAGCTCTCGCTGAATATCCTCTTCCTCGGAATGTACGCCCGATTTCAGGACTACAAAACCAACCGGTATCTGGCCTTTTAAGGAATCTCTTATCCCTATCACTGCACACTCTGCAACGCTGTGGTGGCTCGCTACAACTTCCTCCATTTCCACCGTCGACAACCGGTGCCCGGCGACGTTGATCACATCGTCGATGCGTCCGGTAATGAAAAGATAACCATCTTTGTCCTTATAACCGCCATCCCCGCTGGTGTAATACCCCGGGAATCGTGCCAGATAAGAGGAAATAAACCGCTCGGTATCCTGCCATAAGTTGGGCAGGCATCCAGGGGGTAATGGCAATCGTATGGCTACGGCACCCTCCGTTCCGGCCGGAACTTCTGACCCTTCCGGATTCAAGATCTGAATATCGTAACCGGGCACCGGCTTTCCGGCCGAACCCTCCTTAACCGGCAAGAGTTCCAAACCCACCGGATTGGCCAGCATGGGCCAGCCCGATTCCGTCTGCCACCAGTGATCGATAACCGGCACCTCAAGCAGGTCACGTGCCCAGTTGAGGGTACTGATATCGCATCGCTCACCCGCAAGAAATAAATAGCGTAGGGAACTGGTGTCGTAATGCGCTTTCAGATAACCCGGAGGATCCTCCTTGCGAATGGCCCGAAAAGCAGTGGGAGCGGTAAAAAAAACATTCACCTGATGTTCTTCTATCACCCGCCAGAAAACACCGGCATCGGGCGATTTGATGGGTTTGCCTTCGAATAGGACGGTCGTGCATCCGTGAATGAGGGGACCGTAGACGATGTAGGAGTGCCCCACTACCCAGCCCACGTCGGAGGCAGCCCAGAATACCTCTCCGGGCTTCATGCCATACACCGTTTCCATACTGTAGGAAAGAGCCACGGCGTGGCCGCCATTTTCCCGCACGATGCCTTTGGGTTTTCCGGTTGTCCCTGAGGTGTATAAAATGTATAGCGGATGATCGGGAGGTAACGGGATACATTCGGTTGGTTTGGCTTTCGCCAAAAGAGTATCCCAGTCCTGCTCATCATCCAGTCCGGCCGGATGAATGTTGCGCTGAAAGACTATACAGGCCTCTACTTCGTGCTGAGCCTCCTCCCGAGCCTTGCGAACAATGGGAATGTAGGGGATGATCCGATTGAGTTCTTTCCCGGCACTGGCGGTCAGGATTACCTTTGGTTTGGCATCATCGATCCGTATAGCCAGTTCATGGGCCGCAAACCCGCCAAACACCACCGAATGGATAGCACCAACCCGGGCACAAGCCAACATAGCGATGGCCGTTTGCGGTATCATGGGCATATAAATGATCACGGTATCACCGGCCGACACACCAATATCTTTCAGAACCCCCGCAAAGCGGCTTACCTCATTACGTAATTCCCGGTACGTATAGGAAGCCTTACTTCCGGTAGCCGGAGAGTCGTAGATCAGCGCCACCTGGTC
>JASBTH010000253.1 GCA_030148525.1 Saprospiraceae bacterium
GGTGACCATCCTGTCCCATACCACCCATCCGGAAACATTATGGGAAGAGGTCCGGGCATCGCCTTTAGTCCGGGCTTTCGCCAAAAAACCGGTAGTTCCCCGCTTGTTCTCCCGCTTATCCCGTTCGGAATACGAAGACCGTATTCAACAGATCAGACACCATATCCAACGGGGTGACATTTACGAAATGAACTTCTGCCAGGAGTTTTTCTGCCCATCCGTCCAAATTCAAGCTGCCCGGTTATTCCGGTCGCTCAACGACCGGGCCCAAACGCCTTTTTCAACGTTCTATCGATGGGAAGACCGCTATCTTTTATCGGCCAGTCCGGAGCGCTTTTTGCGAAAGCAAGGCCAGAAAATCATATCTCAACCCATTAAAGGTACACGGCAACGCGGGCAGACTCCCGAGGAAGACCAGCGGCTCCGCCTCGAATTAATGCATAGCCATAAGGATCGCTCAGAACACGTGATGATCGTTGACCTGGTCCGCAATGACCTGGCCAGGTCCTGTCAGACCGGATCGGTCAAGGTTCCAGAATTATACGGCATTTACGCCTTCGAACAGGTATTTCAGATGATATCGACCGTAGAAGGCACCTTGCGTTCGGATCAACATTTGGTGGATGCTATAAGACTGGCCTTCCCCATGGGATCCATGACCGGAGCGCCCAAAGTACGCGCCATGAAATTGATTGAAGAACTGGAAGAGAGTCGCCGTGGATTGTACTCCGGAGCAGTGGGTTACATTACGCCCGACGGAAATGTCGACTTCAATGTGGTCATCCGGTCCTTACTGTATCGAGCATCCAGTGGATACCTGTCTTTCCAGGTAGGAGGGGCGATAATTAATGACTCGGATCCGGCACAGGAATACGAAGAGTGCCTGTGGAAGGCACGGGCTATACTGGAAACACTGGGAGTAGTTCCGGATGACATTGTGCCTGCTTCCGCAGATTAATGCTCCTCCAGCTGGAATCCCAGACTCGACAGGTCTTCCCAAAAAGCGGGATACGACTTGACGACCACATTGGGTTCCTGGACGGTAACCGGTCCGTAGAGGGCCAGCGGTGCGAAGGCCATGGCCATGCGATGATCTTCGTAGGTCGCAAAGGATGGTGTATTATCCCTCAGGTTAGCTTTCCCGGTAACGGCAAACCATTCTTTATCGTCGAGGTCGTAGGACATGGCATCCATGTCGCAACCGACCTTGGCCAGCTCCCGCTGGAGAGCCGCAATGCGATCTGTCTCTTTAATACGGAGGGTTTCAAGGCCGGCGAACTCCCCGCGTACACCCAGTCCTGCACAAACAACAGCCAGGGTTTGGGCCAAATCGGGGCAACGCAGGAAATCGTAGCGGAAAGGGCGGGTAGCCGATGGTTTTATTCGGGTCAAATGAACACCTTTTTCGTGGTATTCGGTGTGAATACCAAAGTGTTCCATCATTTCGGAAAGCACCGAATCGCCCTGGACACTATCGCGAAATAAGCCATGCAGGTGGATATCGGGTTCCTGAGTCAGGGCTGCCATACTATAATAGTAGGAAGCAGCACTCCAGTCGGCTTCCACGGTGAAGGCTCGCGGCATATACGATTGGTGGCTGATCCGTATGGTTTGGTCCTCCCAGGTGTGCTCCACGCCAAAGTAGGCCATCAGCTTCAAGGTCATTTCAATATAAGGCCGGGAAACGATGGTTCCTTCCAGGTGTAAGGTCAACCCCCCGGGTAAGGTGGGGGCTATCATCAACAGAGCCGAAATGTACTGAGAGCTGGTATTAGCGGCAATGGTCAGTTCGTTGGTTTTTCCCATTTGATCGGCGGGTCCTATTCGCAGGGGCGGATAGCCTTCTTCCTCCAGGTATTCAATGCGGGCGCCCAATTTTTTCAGGGCTTCGGCCAGTACGCCGATGGGACGTTGCTTCATGCGTTCAGTCCCGGTCAGGATTTGTGTACCGGATTGCAGGGACAGATAGGCGGTAAGAAAGCGGAATGTGGTCCCTGCGGCACCTGCATCGAGCACTTCTGCCGACGAGGTAAGCAGTGCATCGAGCAATTGGGTGTCTTTAGCATTTGCCAATCGCAATATGGGGAAGTCACGCCGACTCAGGGCTCGAATGAGCAGTGCGCGGTTAGCGATACTTTTGGATCCGGTCAGATCGATGGTACCGTGAATGGTCGGATCTGCTTTTCGCAGGGTGAGGGTTTGCATGAATACGAAATAGTCAGCGTCAAAAAAGAGACCCAACCCCAACGCGAGTCTTCCTGAGGAGTAAGCGTGACGGGGTGGGTGAGTTGATGGCCCAAATTAGCAAAAACCCCCAGATCAGATAGGTTTAGCGCGGATTAATCCACCAGATCCCGATACTGTTCTACGAAATCCCGGGCTGTTTTTTCGCGCTGCCCCGAGTTACCTGATTCTCCTTCAGTGGAGTCTCCGGAAACCTCGGATGAGGCAGCCCGGACTTGTTCGATAACCCCTAACTTACGGAGGCCATCCAGCACGCGCTGAAATGCTTCGGCTTTATCGTCCGCAACGTCAATGATATACTTCATGCTTTGGTATTACTCAGTCGTAAACTATTCTTCTTCCTGCGAACTGGGTTCGTTTTTCTTTTTCCCCTCTTCCCGCCGATTGCGAAAACGGCGCTGATCTTCATCCGACTCTTCGTAAGCTTCGATGATGGCTTTCACCAACCGGTGGCGCACCACATCTTCCGACTTTAGGTTGACAACACCAATCCCCTGCAATCCGCCCAGGATATCGATTGCCCGCCGCAGGCCCGATTTCTGATGAAAAGGCAAATCGACCTGCGAAAGGTCCCCGGTAATTATGCACTTGGCCGAAGGACCAAGGCGAGTCAGGAACATTTTTAGTTGACTGGTGGAGCAGTTTTGTGCTTCGTCTAAGATAATAAAAGCATTATCAAGTGTTCGTCCGCGCATAAACGCCAGGGGGGCGATCTCGATGGTGCGGTTTTGCATAAAGACATCGAGCTTTTCGGCCGGGATCATATCATCCAGGGCATCGTAAAGCGGACGCAAGTAGGGGTCGACTTTTTCTTTCAGGTCGCCGGGCAAAAAACCGAGGCTTTCGCCGGCTTCGACGGCTGGTCGCGTAAGAATAATCTTTTTAACCAGTCGGTTTTTCAGGGCACGTACGGCCATGGCTACCGCGGTGTACGTTTTACCGGTACCGGCGGGGCCAACGGCAAATACAACATCGCTCTCTTCGGCAGCGTATACCAGTTTGCGCTGGTTAACAGTTTTTGCCTTAATGGGCTTACCATCGCGACCATGCAGAATTGTCTTATTCTGTTGACCGTTACTCAACCGGTTTTCAAAGACATTATTCCCCTGCACGATTTCCTGAACCGTTTGGGTCGACAACTCATGGTGCTCTTTGAGTAAGCGCACCATAGTTTCAAACTTGTTTTTTGCTTTTTGCGTGAATTTTTTTTCGCCTGCTAGTTTAAGGCTATTTCCACGTGAGGTAATGGTTATTTCCGGAAAGGCATTCCTCAGAACATTCAGATTGACATTGTTTTGTCCGTACAATTCCACGGGATCAACGCCCTCGACGGTCAAAATGATTTCGCTCAATATATCTCCTTTGTTTTGGTGGTAACGCACCTAAGTTGGTTTTGCTAGTCTGAACCAACCCGGAACGTTGTAATAATTACAACAAAATTAAGATTTTAGCGACTACCAGAACAGGGGAGTTCTCCAAAAAATCGAAATAATTTATGGCGATTGTTACCCTTACTACTGATTTCGGCACTACGGATTACCATAGTGGTGCGTTGAAGGGGGCACTCCTGAGTGCTGAACCTACCCTGACAATCGTTGATATCAGCCATAACGTAGCGCACCACAATATAGTTCAGGGTGCCTTCGTCTTTCGGAATGCCTGGCGCACATTTCCTAAGAAAACAATCCATTGCCTGAGTATCAACGACTTGCCCGAGCACCCTTTGCCCTATATCACACTGGAGCGAGCGGGGCAATTCTTTGTGGGGCCAGACAATGGTCTGTTTCATCTGATCTTTGGCGAACACCGTGGCCCGGTATACCGGCTACCACATCCCGAAGAGGGTATTTTTGTGGAACGGGCCATCTTCGCCAGGGCTTGTGCCCACCTTGCAGCCGGCAAATCCCTGGAAAGCATTGGGGAGCCTTCCCAGGGTTTGGTACAGAGGATCACCTTTCAGCCCGTCATTAGCAAGGACACCATTCGGGGTAGTATTATTTTCGTGGACCATTACGGCAATGCGATCACCAATATATCCCGGTCACTCTTTGAACAAGTGGCTCAAGACCGGCCCTTTGCGCTCTACTTCCGGCGCCACGACCCCATCCGCCAATTGTCGGCCCATTATTCCGAAACTGCGGTTGGTGAGCCCCTGTGCCTCTTTAACACCATTGACCACCTCGAGCTGGCCATCAATATGGGTAATGCCAGCAGTCTGCTGGGGCTACACGTAGAAGATGCTGTACAAATTGATTTTCACTAGGTTTACGCTTTCGCAAAAAGACAATTGTAATGATCCGACGCATTGTAAAAATGACCTTTCAACCCGACCAGTGTGAAGCTTTTGAAGCCATCTTTGAGGCCAGTAAAGACAAGATCCGGTCTTTTCCCGGCTGCGAACACCTCGAACTGTGGCGCAGCCGGTCTCCTGATACGGTGTATATGACCTATAGCCATTGGACGGGAGAAGAAGCACTGGACAATTATCGGCACTCCGAGCTATTCCGGGTAACCTGGGCAAAAACCAAGCAGCTTTTTGCTGATCGTCCTGAGGCGTGGAGTCTCGATGTCACATCCATTCCCAACCAGCCCGCCAACTAATCCGTTTACTTTTGCCGAAAGGCTAAATAAATAATCCATGATCACTATAGCCTTGCACGATTATCCCATCTACGTCGGGTCCTGTCTTGACCGGATCCGGGAATGGGCGGCAGCGGATCGCTACTCACAGGTTTTTGTATTCGTCGACAGTAATACCCGCCAATACTGCCTGCCGGCATTGGAACCCTTCCTGGATGCAGGCAGGTACACCGTGGTGGAAATTGCCGCCGGAGAGGCACACAAAAACATCAACACCTGCCAACAAATCTGGAACACCCTGATGTATTTTCAAATGGATCGGTCGGCGCTGGTCCTGAATCTGGGTGGCGGTGTCTTGGGTGATATGGGTGGCTTTTGTGCCTCGACCTTTAAACGAGGGGTCGATTTCATCCAGATACCTACTACCCTACTGGCCCAGGTGGATGCTTCCATTGGCGGAAAACTGGGTATTGATTACGGTCAGGTCAAAAACAGTATTGGCCTATTCCGCAATCCACGGGCGGTACTGGCCGATCCGGTATTTTTCCAAACCCTACCGCCACGAGAACTGCGCAGTGGCTTTGCCGAGGTCATCAAGCACAGCCTGATCGCCAGTCGCGAACAATGGGAACATATTGTTTCTATCACGGACCTGGCTACCGTTGATTGGCCTACATTGGTCGCCCCGTCCCTCGAAATTAAGCGTGATATAGTAGCCAAAGATCCCTTCGAAAAGGGCCTGCGCAAGGCCCTCAATTTTGGGCATACCATCGGCCACGCCCTGGAAAGCCAGGCCCTGGAAACTACCGAGCCGCTACTACACGGAGAAGCGATAGCCGCCGGCATGATCTGCGAGGCTTTTCTTTCCCAACAAAAACTAGGATTACCGGAGGCCGAACTAGACCAGATCAGTCAGTTCCTCGTCCGAATGTACCAACCGGGAGTGGTGGCAGAGGAGCAATCCGACCACCTCATCGCGCTAATGCAAAACGACAAAAAGAATCGGGGATCGGCCATTAATTTCAGCCTGCTTCCTTCTATCGGATCCGTCGAGGTAGACCAGACGTGTACCCGGGAACAGATATTGGAGAGCCTTCGTTACCTCCATGCGTGTCGCAGCTGAACGAGACAGGTAATCCCGGAGCCTTTTTTTACCCTGGTCCGCCGGATCGGCCTGCCCGGACCTATTCCTTTCGCAAGCTGTATACTATAAGCGCCCCAGAATTCGTATTTTTACGTATTGATAGCAAATAACGGCATACCCTATGCGCCAATTGATCGATCGTTTACTGAATGACAGCGACAATGCCGCCCACCGACGGCTGGTCCGGGTGATGTGGATTGGCCTGCTTGGAGGACTGGGCGCGGTAGCGCTTCTGTTCATTGTTCTTTCCTTTTCCAACCTCCCCTCGGTTCGCCAACTGGAAAACCCCAGAACAGATCTGGCCACCCAGGTCTACGGAATTGACGGGGATGTATTTGGCCGCTACTATACCCAAAACCGGGTTCCCGTCAGTTACGAGGAGCTCGATCCGGACCTGATCAATGCGCTGATCGCTACCGAAGATGTTCGTTATTTCCAGCATACCGGCATTGATTTCCGGGGGTTGGCCAGGGTAGCAGTGAAAACCATTCTGTTGCGGCAGGAGAGTTCTGGTGGCGCCAGTACCATTACGCAACAGCTTGCCAAGCAATTGTTTACCGACCAGGTGGCCAGGAATAAACTGGTGCGGGCATTGCAGAAGTTCAAGGAATGGATCATTGCAGTTCGCCTCGAGCGGAAATACACCAAAGAGGAAATCATCGCTCTCTACCTGAATAAGGTCGACTTTCTGTACCAATCCTACGGGATCAAGGCCGCCGCTGAAAATTACTTCAGCAAACCTCAGGACTCCCTGGACATACACGAAGCAGCCATGATCGTGGGCATGTTAAAAAACCCCTCCCTCTACAACCCCAAGCGTCCCGTCACCAAGGATAACGCCATGAAGCGTCGCGAAGTCGTCCTTAGCCAAATGGTAAAAAACAACCTCCTGACCCGCGCAGAGTACGATTCCATACGGCAGTTACCAATGGGGCTGAAATTTCAATCGAATAGCCACATCGACGGTATTGCCACTTATTTCCGAATGGAGTTGGCCAAGGATGTCAAGGAGATACTTTCGCAGGAGGAGTACCTGAAATCGGATGGTACAGCATATGATATTTACAAGGACGGGCTGAAGATCTACACGACCATTGATCCGAAGATGCAGAAGCTGGCGGAAAAGACCATGATCGAACACATGTCCAAACAGCAACAGACCTTTGAACGGGAATGGCGAAACCGGGACCCCTGGACCTATGTGGCCGATCCGGAGGAAGACATACCGGTCAGCATCCGGCAGGACGGCCTGGAAAGGTTAATCCGCAATACCGGTCGCTACCAGGGCTTGCGGGAAAAGTTTCTGGGAAGCCTCATTCGCGAATTGGAGAAGCGTTTCCCCAAAGTACCTTTCAGCCGGGACGACCGGGAGATTGAGCGTATCGTTACGGAGTCCCGGGAACCGGGCACCATTGCCGGACTTGTCAATAGTGGCCTGATCAGTTCCGAACTGGCCAGTGGCTACCGGCGGGTTCTGAAAAGTAATCAGTTCCCGGCTCTCAGGACACAATGGGATCAATTGCAGGAAGCAGTGAAAGCAGAATTTGAACGTCCGATTCAAAACATGCGGGTCTTTACCTACGAAAACCCCGAATTTGAGAAAGACACGACTATGTCGCCCCTGGATTCCATCAAGTACCACCGGATGTTCCTGCAAACCGGAATTCTGGCCGTAGATCCACAGACGGGCTATACCAAGGTATGGATTGGTGGTATTAACCAAAAGTACTTCCAATATGACCACGTCCGGAATAACCGGCAGGTTGGTTCGACCTTTAAGCCATTTGTCTACGCGACGGCCATCGACCAACAGGGGATTTCACCTTGCTATCCCGTCTATGATCTGAAACAAGTTATCCGGCCAGGTGACGGCAATTTTTACCTGCAGGAAGAATGGGGCCCGCGAAATTTTGATGGCGAATATACCGGTGAACTACTCACGCTAAAAGAGGGTTTGCGCAAGTCCAAAAATACCGTCAGTGTGTTTCTGATGAAACAACTGAAGAGCACCGATCCGGTGCGCTACGTCATCAGCAACATGGGAATCGACGTCGAGGCGCGCTACCCGAACGGTCAGTTGCGGGTTCCCAACGCTCCGGCTATCGCACTTGGTGCTACAGATCTGAGTGTTATGGAAATGACCGGCGCGTACACCACCTTTGCGAATAACGGACTATACACCAAACCGCGCTACATCCTTCGCATTGAAGATAAAAACGGAGTTGAAATCTTTACGAGTGTCCAACAGGATGGTCGGGCATTGCAACCGAATGCTAATTACGCCATGGTCGACATGCTGCGGTATGCGGGACAACTCCACCAGTTGGAAAGCGATGCGGGAGGAAAGACCGGTACTACCAACGATTACGTCGACGGTTGGTTTATGGGCATCACTCCGGAATTGGTCGTTGGCACCTGGGTCGGTGGCGAAGATCGCTGGATCCACTACCGGACACCTTACAACGGGCAGGGTTTCCGTATGGCACGACCTTTCTTCGTCAACTTTATGCAGGCGCTGGAAGCGCGCGACGATATCGACTATAATTCTTCAGCAACCTTCTACCGGCCACCGGGCGATTTGGGTATTGAGTTAGATTGCTCTCAATACGAAACCGAAGACCTGGAAGTCGACGAGTCTGAATTTGAGGAAAGTGCCTTCGGAGAGGGCATGTTCGGTGATGATTTCGGTGCTTCAACTGATACCACCTC
>JASBTH010000272.1 GCA_030148525.1 Saprospiraceae bacterium
CCCACCTCCCCAAAGCCCCCATTCACCACAACAACAGTGATTTTAGTGGAACGACAAGCTCGAGCCACCGTATCGACCACCACTACTCACAGATTTCACCGGTCCACTTCTGGTCGATCATACCCCGATCGTCGATGTGGAAGACGGCTCCCACCGCGCAACCGTTCGGACCGATGGAATCGACCAGGTAGCGGTAATCAAAGCCCATATCAATGGGTTCCCCTAAAATAGCTTTGACGAAGGAGGTATCGCTCCCCTCGGGCAGGTTATCGACTACGTATTGCAGGGCCTCGAACGACTGGGTCATCTGGTAGGCTGACCCCTGCTCGGCTAATGAATCGTTGGAGGCCGGCGTGCAGGCGGTGTAGATTACGGTGACCATCAATAAAACGAAGGTTCTGTTCATAGTTGATCCATTTAGTTGAGCAACTTTGCTCTTTGGTTCAAGGTTCATGGTCCAGGGACCGTGGTGTTTAGAGCAGATTCCAAATGAATATACCGCTTCCAAAAAACGCTTTTGACTATAAGTAAGAATAGCATTAATCTTGGACCGTGGACCTTCTATCACTCCACCTTCTCCCCAGCCCGATCAATGTAAAACCACCCGTCGCTGTCCATGGTCGTATGCTCCCCGTCGGAGTTCAGCGTGCAATCAAGAGCCACACGAGCCTTACCATCCTCAAAAGGCTCGGCGCAGGCGAATTGCGGTTCGATCACGATCTGTCCGGTAGCGTCGGCGTAGCCGATTTTCTCATTTCGCAGGATACGAAAAAGGCCTTCCTGAAGGTAGTCGGGACCATTGTCGTAGACGTATACCTCGTACAGGCGATCGCCCTCTGCATTAATGGCGAAGAGTTCCGTATCGTCACCTACAATGGCAAAATGGGTGAGCGTATCGGTAAAACTGTAGGCATAAGTGCCGGACGGAATAATGGTATCACCCTCCTGATTCAGGTAAGCAAAATCGTCGCCCAGATTGTAGATCATTCCCGGATTTCGGTAGAGAACGTCACCGACGGAACCCGGTTCGGCGTAACCGGAGTCGGTGGTCGAGGTGCAGGCAGACATGATAGCTATAACTAGCAACAGGATCAATGGGTTTCTCATAGTTGTTTCTTACGGTTGAGACGTTGCAAAATAGTCTTTTTACCACAAAGACACTGAGGGCACTAAGGCAGTTAGCAGGATTCTGATTCCTCACAAATCAAGACCCATAGGCAAATGCCGGTACAAACCTGAGCCTATCCGATGTTCTTTTAACTACACTTTTATAAATAATTGAAAACTAATACCCTATAAATAAGATTGAAGTCAAATCCGTAGGCCGTGAACCGTGGCCCGTGGAGCGTAAAATCATGAATCCAAAGAATGATTCCCATACCTGTAGTATCTTTTTTTGGGAACGTAACCGTTCTTAGAGGCTATGCTCGATGCCCGACGCTCCATGCTCTACGCTAATAGCGCAGGGACCAAATGCAGTATTACCCTAAGCAGTTCAGGGCAAGGCAGCTCTTAAGGCTCTCCAGTCTCTACGTTCCCTTCCGTCTCTCCCGGTCTCCAACTCCCCCTATCTCCCCACATCCACCCGCCCCGGGCCTCCGATCGCAACCGGGATCTTCTCTCCCGGGCCGGGTGGTATTTTGCCCAGATAAGGGATCTGGATCAACTGGCCGGAAGGCAGGTGGACTGTGAGCAATACGCCACCGGGCAGAGACTGACAGCGAACCACGGTACCTACCAGGGTCGTTTCGGCCCAATTGCGGGGGCGTTCCAGGTTGGCGGGCGGGCCGGCGTAGGTAATCTCGCCTTCCTCCAGGCGCCACACGATCTCCGCCATCTTACTGATCTCACTGAAGTCGTGGGTTACGAGGAGGGTGGTGAGCCCGTATTGATGGTGTACGCGCAGCATATAGTCTTGCAGACGTTGGCGCAGATCAGTATCGAGCGCGGAAAGGGGCTCGTCGAGCAGGAGGAGTTTGGGTTGGCGTACGAGAGCGCGGGCCAGAGCCACCCGTTGCTGCTGCCCGCCCGATAGCTGACGCGGGAAGCGGTCGACTAATTGGCCGAGCTCCATAATGTCGATCAGCTCTTTGATGATCTTGGTATCACCCCCCTTCTGCAAAGCGTAGCGCAGGTTGGCACCTACCCGCAGGTGAGGAAACAGAGCGTATTCCTGAAAGACCATCCCGATCGATCGTTTCTGGGGCGGGACGAAGACCTTTCGTTCGGTATCCAGCCACACTTCCTCGCCGAACCGCAGGAAGCCGCTTTCGGGTTTGCTGAGGCCGGCGAGTAGGCGCAGCAGGGTGGTTTTACCACTGCCCGAAGGGCCGGTAATGGCGATCAGCTGATGGGGAGCGATTTCCTGTTCCACTGTGAGGGTGATGACTCCGGAAGCAGCCTGCAATTTTTTGCGAAAGCGTAATCCGATCATAGCAGCCTCGGTTTGCGCGCGTTCACGGAATAGATCACCAGTAAAATGAGGAAGGAAAAGATAACCAATACACCCGCGTATTCACCGGCCAGACCGTAGTTGAGCCCTTCCACCTCGTCGTAAATAGCAATGGAGGCCACCCGCGTTTTGCCGGGAATATTACCGCCGATCATCAACACCACACCAAATTCGCCAATGGTGTGCGCAAAGGACAGTACCAGTCCACTGAGTACCGAAGCGCGAATATTGGGTAGCAAAATGCGGGTGAGGGTAGTCCACCGTGATTTGCCAAGCGTGTAGGAGGCTTCCGCCAAATGCGCCGGCAGGGATTCGAAGCCTGACTGGATGGGCTGTACCATGAATGGCAAACTGTAGATGATGGACCCCACCACTAATCCACTAAAGGTAAAGACCAGCTGAATGTTGAAGGTGCTGTTGAGCCAGCTGCCAAAAGAGCTTTCCGCGCTAAACGCCAATAATAAATAAAAACCCAGCACCGTGGGCGGCAATACCAGCGGCATACTGACCAGTGCCTCGAACACCGGCTTCAGCCGGTGACGGGCTGAAGCCAGGTACCACCCCAAGGGGATGCCAACGACTAACAGAATGATTGTGGTCGTAGCTGCCAGGCGGACAGTGAGGCCGAGTGTTTGCCAAAAAGCATCGGGAAAGTAATCCATGTAGCTGCTTCTAGTCGCCAATGGGTACGGTGTACCCGTAATCCCGAAAGATAGTCTGGCCTTCTGCAGAAAACAAAAATTCCAGAAAAGCTTGTACTGCCTCGGGGTGATTTTCCATGCCGTAATTGGTGGCAACAACCCCCTGCTTTATGGGCTCATAGAGGTTTTCAGGTACCGTGATCCATTGCCCATTTCCCTCCACATTGGGCGACAAAACTACTGATTTGGCAGTGAAACCCACAGCGGCAGCCCCCGAAACGATGTACTGATTTGTCTGGGCAATACTCTCCCCGTAGATAAGTTGGGATTGGAGTCGGTCGAACTGCCCCCGCGCTCGCAAAGCCCGAATGGATTCAGTGCCATAGGGGGCATTTTCGGGATTCGCCACGGCGATCTTGTCACCGGGGCCAAGCTCGTCGAGCAGGCTCATCCCCAAACCGACCGGCAGGTCGCGGGTAGTCCACAGCACCAGGCTTCCGAGGGCGTAGGTCTGTACCGGACCACGGGCATCACCACTGGCGATAAGCGATTCTGGATATTTTCGATTGGCGGCAATGAGCAGGTCGTAGGGGGCTCCCTGCCTGATCTGGGCCGTCAGTTTGCCCGTACTGCTGACGACGGCATCGATCTCGAAGTCGGTGCGCGCTTCGAAGGCCTTCTCCATATCTGCCATGGCAAACTGCACATTGGCTGCCGTGGCTACGACCAAGGTGTTGGGACCACCAGCCGCTGGTCCCGAATCGGATTGGCAACTCGCCAGCAGCATTGCCAGGAATAGAATAATCGGTATACGCATAATTCTTTTTTTACCACAGACAGCTATTAACAAGTAAGATAAAAAACGGATTGATTCGGCGATAGTTGATAAACCAGGATGCTATTGCCCCGGGCACTTCCTGTATTTTTTGTACTTTATATTGTCCCCCGACACCCAATGTATCTTAAGCGACTATGAGAAACTACTTATTTGCCATCCTGGCAATGCTGCTTATCGGCAGCTGCCAGTCGGGTGATTCACCGTCCGGAAATCGCGCTGCAAAAATGCCCAAAAAAGTGAAACGCGATTGGGCAGAGATACAGAAAGCGGGCGTGCTCAAAGTGATCACCGTCTACAGTGAAACCTCTTATTTCCTTTATCGGGGGCGTCCGATGGGATTTGAATACGAATTGCTGGAGCGCCTGGCCGATCACCTCGATGTGGATTTGGAAATCATTCCGGCCAATGACCTGACCGATCTCATCGGCATGCTGAACCGGGGCGAAGGAGATCTCCTGGCCCACGGACTGACCGTCACTTCCGACCGGC
>JASBTH010000391.1 GCA_030148525.1 Saprospiraceae bacterium
TGGTACCGGCTGGGGTAATAACCAACTGGAATACGATACCGACCGGGCCGAGAACGTTTCCACCGATGGCGACGGTAACCTGGCGATCATTGCTCGTCGTGAAAATTTTGCCGGTTCGGCCTTTACGTCCGGACGCATTACGACCAAAGGATTATTCGACCAGGCATACGGCCGTTTTGAAGCGCGGATTAAATTGCCTTATGGTCCCGGTATATGGCCGGCCTTCTGGTTACTTGGCTCCGATATTGATCAGGTTAGCTGGCCACAGTGCGGAGAGATTGACATCCTGGAGCTTCGTGGTCAGGAACCCCACCTCATTCACGGGTCGGTCCATGGTCCGGGTTATTCAGCCGGTGCGGCCCTTACCAAGAGTTTTGCTCTTACCAATGACCGGTTCGATAAAGATTTTCACCTCTTCGCTATCGAATGGGGCGAAAATTATATCGATTACTTCGTCGATGGCGAAGCCTATTTTCGGGTCACTCCTGATGACGTCCCCGGTGAATGGGTCTTCGACCACCCCTTCCATATTATCCTCAATGTGGCAGTTGGAGGAGATTACGTAGGGTTTCCGACTTCCGAGACGAATTTCCCCCAAACAATGCTGGTAGATTACGTGCGCGTATACCGGTCTGCTACTAACTAAGAGCGTGTTTGGGATTTATCCTTTGAACTGCAAATGTCTATTATTTGAACCTCACTGCAGCCTTTTTTCGCCCCGTAGCCATGCTACGAAGCTCAAAAAAGGCTTTGTGAGAACCAAATTCTAGACATTTTCGCCATCAAAAACAAATCCCAAACACGCTCTAAAACAAAACACCTAAAATACTTTTGCATGATTGCTACTGATCTGGTCAAGGAAATATCTATTCAACAGGTAACCCTCGATGGGGAAGTGTACTTCAAGATATCGAATAGCGACGCCATGCGTCCGTTCTTCATGAGTATTGTAAGTGATGCTAACCACTGGCTATTCATCAGTAGTAATGGGGGGCTGACGGCCGGGCGTAAGGATTCCGAACAGGCGTTGTTTCCCTACACAACGGATGATAAGATTACCGAGTCTGCCGAGATTACCGGAAGTAAATCTTTATTCCGCATTGGAGCGGGAAGTGAGCAGCGCCTGTGGGAACCCTTTTCCGAGCGTTTTGATGGCCTGTATCAGGTGCGCCGAAACCTGTATAAAAGCCTGTACGGTAACAAAATCATTTTCGAGGAGATCAATGAGGATCTGGGGCTTACCTTTCGGTATGCCTGGAATACCAGCGATCAATACGGTTTTGTTAAGCAATCGCACCTGATCAACCATTCGGGTGCGCCGGTACAGGTTGACCTGCTGGACGGACTGCAAAATATCATGCCCTTCGGAGTGCCCACCGATCTACAAATGCGTTCCAGCAATCTGGTTGATGCCTACAAAAAAAGCGAGCTGGACCCCACTACCGGTCTCGGCATTTTTGCCCTGAGCGCCATTATTGTCGACAAAGCGGAACCCAGCGAAGCCCTGAAAGCTAATGTAGCCTGGTCGGCTGGTCTGGAGAAGCCAACCTATCTGCTTTCCAGTCGCCAGTTACCTTTTTTCCGCAAGGGAAAAGATACGGACCAAGAGTTAGATGTGCGCGGTGAAAAAGGAGCCTATTTCGTGCGTACGCAGATAACCTTATCCGCCGATCAGGAACAGTCCTGGATAATCGTTGCCGATGTAAACAAAGATCACGCTGCGCTGGCCCGATTGCAGCAAGAACTGGCGGCCCAGGCGACACTCGCCAGCCAGGTTCGGGCCGATATTGACCGCGGTACCCAACGGCTGCTGCAACTTACCGGGGCGGCCGATGGACTACAGCATAGCGCTGATCCCCTGCAAGATGCCCGTCATTTTTCCAACACCCTGTTCAACATCATGCGGGGTGGTATTTTCGATCACCACTACCAAATCGAACGGGACGATTTCACCAACTATTTGGCAAAAGCCAACCGGGACGTTTCCAGGGAAGTAGCGCTTTTACTTCGGGAGTTACCCCCACGGTTTACTCAACACTATTTGCAGCGCCTTGCGGCAAAAAGCGATCATCCCGATTTCCAACGCCTGGCCCTGGAATACCTGCCTCTGAAATTCAGTCGTCGCCACGGGGATCCCAGCCGGCCGTGGAACAAATTCTCCATCAATACCCGCGCCGAAGACGGATCCAAAATCCTCGATTACGAAGGCAACTGGCGGGATATCTTCCAGAATTGGGAGGCACTGGCCCTCTCCTACCCCGGTTTCATCGAAAGTATGATCCATAAGTTTCTCAACGCCACCACCTTCGACGGGTACAACCCCTACCGGGTCACCAAAGACGGGTTCGATTGGGAAACCATAGAGCCCGATGATCCGTGGTCGTACATCGGCTACTGGGGCGACCATCAGATCATCTATTTACTGAAGCTCCTGGAATTACTCGAAAAACACCGTCCTGGTTCACTAGGCAACCTGTTACGTCAGGAATTATTCGTCTACGCCAATGTACCTTACCGCATCAAGGCTTTTTCGGATATTCTGGAGAACCCCAAGGACACCATTGATTTCGATCAGGAATCAGACCAGCGGATTCGTGCTAAAAGAGAAGAAATCGGTGCCGATGGAGCGCTACTGACCGACCAGTCGGGGGCGATCTACCACGTCAACCTCCTGGAAAAGATCCTGGCTACCTTACTGGCCAAGCTGTCCAATTTTGTACCCGAAGGCGGCATCTGGATGAATACCCAACGGCCCGAGTGGAATGATGCCAATAACGCCCTGGTCGGCAATGGTGTCTCCATGGTCACCCTCTATTACTTGCGGCGTTTTTTGACCTTCTGGCAAAAGCAAATCGAATCGGCCACACCGGAAACCATTGCCATCTCCGGGGAATTACACGACTTTTTTAGTGGGCT
>JASBTH010000293.1 GCA_030148525.1 Saprospiraceae bacterium
AACCAGCGAGGACGTGACGGGACTGGCTGCGGGCACCTATACCGTGACGGTCACCGATGCAGAAGGCACGGCCCAAACGGCCCGGCTGCAAATCGAGGAACCCGAAGCGATCGTGCTTAATGCATCCGCGGTTCAGCCGGCGAGTACAGATGGCAGTGATGGTCAGGCCCAAGTGCGCGTAACGGGTGGCTCTCAGCCCTACTCCTACCGCTGGGATAGCGGCGAAACGGAGGCTACGGCTACCGGATTAGCGCCGGGCACGCACGTCGTTACCGTCACGGATGCCTCCGGTTGTACGGCCACCGCAGACGTGGCCATCACCGAAAATATTCTGCCGCTGGAGCTGATACTGGAGGTCTACGAACCCATCAGTTGTTATGGTGCTCAGGATGGAGCCTTGTCAACAAAGGTGCAGGGTGGTAAGGCCCCTTATTCCTACGATTGGGGAGCAGATTCTTTTACCGATGGACCTACCGGGCTTTCGCCAGGCACCTACTCCCTGACCGTTTTGGATGCCACGGGACAATCCGCTTCCGGCACGATCTCGCTGACTCAGCCCGACTCCCTGGCCATAAGCCTGCGAGCTATCACGCCTTCCACGGGGGGCGCCGAATCTGATGGCAAGGCCGAAGTGGTTATTGCCGGTGGAACTCCCGAATACCAGATCCGGTGGAGTAGTGGGGAAACTGCTCCCCAGGCAAATCGACTTGATATAGGAAATCAGGGGGTTACCGTGACTGATGCCAATGGGTGTGAGGTGGCAGAGAACTTCCCGATTGAAGAGCGAATGATTCCCGGATTGGTTGCCGATGAGGTTGAGACGGGCCAAACCATCCAGATGGAAGCCCTGCGTTTCGATGCGGACAGTACCAGTATTAATGAAGGAATGTATCCATTATTGGAGGAGTTGTACCAGTTCCTGAACGCCAATCCGAATGTGGAAGTGGAAATCGGCGGGCACACCAATAATATTCCGCCTGACTACTACTGTGATCAATTGTCGACGGCCCGTGCAAAATCTGTAGCTGATTACCTGGTAAGGCGTGGTGTTTCCGATACCCAGGTGTCGTATCGCGGCTATGGGAAGCGACAACCAATTGCCTCCAATGACACGCCGGAAGGCAGAGCCAAAAATCAGCGCGTAGAAATCAAGATACTGGATGCCGGCGGGTAGTTGATGCGTATTATACCGACAACGAAGTGGTTTGGATTCCAAATTAGTTCGTTGCCGGTATGTTTCGCCTTTCGGCAAAAAAATAAGGAAAAATTCGGTTGTTTCATCGATTGCCGGGGTATTTGCATGTTTGGTGGAAAATGACCATATTATAGTATCGTACCAAAATAGTCGATTATGCAGAACTACCCATCGGTCACCGAATTTATGGCCACCAAGCTGGTCACCTTTACCCCGGATACGGATATCCGGGATGCCATGCGCGTGCTCTTGAAAAAGAAAATTTCCGGTGCCCCCGTATTGAATGATAAACGGGAACTCATTGGTATGTTATCGGAAGTGGATTGCCTGAAGTTAATTGTCAATGGACCGTATGATGAGGCACCTGCCAAAAAAGGGATGGTTGGCGATTTTATGACCACCAATCTGCATACCATAAGCAGCGACCGCACGATTCTGGATGCTGCCTACGAATTTGTACATTCCGGAATGAAGCGGCTCCCCATTTGTGACGATGGCAAATTGGTTGGGCAAATTAGCCGAGTCGATATTTTGCGAGCCATGGATAAAATCGGTCCGAAGATCTGGCACGTACCTGCTTCCTGGAAAGGTCGTGAGCCGGTGACTCCGAACCACAAAAAGACGCGGCATACGGGGAATGCCTGAGTTCCTATCACCGCCGCGTTGCACTGCTCTTTTAGAGCACTTCTTTTGAGACCAAACAGAAAGGCCGCTACCGATCCCGGTAGCGGCTTTCTGTTTGTATAGCTGTAAAAAAAGCTAATTAATCATCTGATACTTGTGACAAACCTTTGGCTGCTAATTGACTGTTCAGGGCGGGAAGCTTGGTGGTCATGGCCTGATTGAGTTTCGCCAAATGTCCATCTAACTCCTCGCTTAATTCCTCGAATACCTTATAGGCGCCATTAGTTGGTTTGGCATCCCCTGTTTCCACACTTCGTCGCAGGGATGCGAAGCGATTGTTGAGTTTGATCGGGAAGTTCAGCGGATCTTGTCCCGAGCGGTTTTTTACCTGGTACAGGTCCTCTTCCACTTCTTTCATGGTGCCCAGCAGTTCATTGGCTGTTTGGTGAATGGCTTCATCGTCCGTTTTTTCGAGGCGCTCCTGAATCTCGGTGCGCATGTTTCGGATCTTGATCACCGTCTCGTTGGCCAAGCTGGTCTGATCGCGAATATCCATAGCCAGTTCAAATTGTTCCTGAAGATCCTCGGCTGTAATACCCTTTAAATTGGGATCCATGAGGATCTCAAAGGATGCCTCTTTAGTGTAATCACCCGCCGTGAACCGTACCTTGTATTCACCTAGCGGGGCTTTGGGGCCCCGTCCGGGCCGTCCACTCCAAATGATCATTCCGTCGAAGGTGGTAGCTCCCGGGTATCGCATATCCCAGGTGAAAGATTGGACACCCGAACCGGTGGTTGGCTTTCCGGAGCCTCCCCGTTGCCACCATGGAATATTGGGGTCGGTGCGGTAAGACTCTTTCTTCCCGACGAATTTGTCGACGAGTTCTCCATCACCGTCAATGATTTCTACTATTACCGAATCGACGGGCTCCGACAGGTAGTACTGGAACACGGCATCGGTGAGGCCACGCATGGGGTTGACCGGCTGGAAGAGGTGAGCCTCGGCAGCCAGCAGGTCCGGCGTTACCTCGCGCAGCGGACCAATATCATCCAGAATCCAGAAGCCCCGGCCATGGGTACCCAATACCACATCCTGATCCTTAACGACCAGGTCACGAATGGGCGTATCGGGTAAGTTCAATTGCAGGGGTTGCCAGTGGTCACCGGCATCAAATGAAACGTAGGCCCCGTGCTCCGTGCCCAGGAACAATAGTCCGGGACGAACGGGATCGACGCGAACCGCTCGTGCAAAATGCCCGTCAGCAATACCGTCGATGATCTTGGTCCACGTCTTTCCGTAGTCACGGGTACGGTACACATAGGGCGCGCGATCATCGGTTTGGTAGCGATTAACGGCTACGTAGGCAGTTCCCGGGCTGTGTGGTGATTCATCGATGATGCTTACCCGGGAGAACTTGGGCAGGTCGGGCGGAGTGATATTTGTCCAGTTCTTTCCGCCGTCCCGGGTAATGTGGATCATGCCGTCGTCAGACCCGGCCCAGATGGTATTGATATCGTGGTAGGACGGAGCCAGGGCGAAAACAGTGGCGTAAATTTCGGGCCCGTTCATATCCATGGTGATGACACCTCCCGTTTTTCCAAGGGTACTGGGGTCGGCATAGGTCAGGTCGGGGCTGATCTTTTCCCAGCTCTGACCATCATCAGTTGTTTTCCAGACATGTTGGGAACAGGTGTACATAACGTTCGGATCCTGATGGGCAAATACGATGGGAAAGGTCCACTGCCAGCGTTCGGGCAGGGCATCGGCCGGTTCTCCGGAAAAGAAGCGTGGATACACCTGAATGTCCCGGATTTGGCCATTACTGCGGTCGTAGCGCGTCAGTAGAGCACCCTGACTACCCGCGTAGAAGATATCGGGATTGGTGGGGTGTTGCGTGATGTACCCGCTTTCGCCACCCCCGACGGCGTAGTACCAGCCGTGGTTAGGGCCCCGGGCCTGCCGGTGGCCCCAACCGTCGCTGGGCACGGCCACCGTACTATTATCCTGTTGGGCGCCAGCCACGTGATAGGGTACATCGCTGGTAGCCATTACATGGTACAGTTGGGTGGTAGGGTAATCCTGTTCGGTCCAGGTGTCACCACCATTAATGGAAACTGAACCACCCCCATCGCTACCGCTGATCATGCGGTCAGGGTCGTTGGGGTCGATCCAAAGGTCGTGCTGGTCACCGTGGGGTGGTCGAAGGCGTTCGTCAAAGGTGATACCTCCGTCGGTCGATTTGTAAAGTCCCGTATTAAGCGCGTATACGGTATTCTCATCCCAGGGGTCAGCCACCAGGCGCGAATAATAAAAGGCACGTTGACGAAGCTTTCTTTCGTCATTGGTGCGTTCCCAGGTCCAGCCACCATCATCCGAGCGGAAGACTCCGCCCTCATTAGCTTCTACGATGGCCCACACGCGGTCAGAGTTGACCGGAGAAACGGTAACTCCAATCTTGCCGATGGGGGCTTCCGGCAGGCCCGGGTTTTCGGTGAGGTCGATCCAGGTATCTCCGCCGTCAAGTGATTTGAAGAGCCGGCAATCGGGGCCGCCGCCCCACATTTTCCAGGCTTTTCGGTAAACCTGCCAGGTGGTAGCATAGACGATGTCGGGATTTTTCTTATCGATGATCAGGTCAGCCGCGCCCGCCTTTTCACTGACGAATAAAACCTTTTCCCAGGTGTTGCCGCCATCCGTCGAGCGGAAAACACCGCGCTCAGGATTATCACCATAAGGGTGGCCTAAGGCGGCTACGTAAACGATATTGGGATCGGTAGGGTGAATGCGAATGCGCGAAATGGCCTGGGTTTCCTGGAGGCCCAGGTGGCGCCAGGTCTTTCCACCATCAGTTGATTTGTACACGCCATCGCCCTGGGTAATACTTCCCCGGAGTTGGGTTTCGCCCATACCGATGTACACAATGTCAGGATTGGTTTCAGCAACGGCAACGGCACCCACGGAAGAGCTGGTAACTTGCCCGTCGGTAACGGGGAACCATTCCTGGCCGCCGTCGGTGGTTTTCCAAAGTCCACCTCCCGTAGCTCCGAAGTAGTATTCATTGGTCCGGCCCGGGCTGCCGGCGACACCAAGGCAGCGGCCTCCACGATTAGGGCCGATATTGCGCCAGGTCATATCGGCATAAAAATCCGGATCAATGACCGGTTTGTCCATGTTGGCGTTTCCGGGTTGGCTCGTGGCCGGCGTTAAACCAGCCAGGCAAAGCACCGCCAGAAACAGCATCATCCATTTGTTCATACGTTCCATTTTTAGTTCTATTTTCGATTAGTATCTGCTGACTTTTTGCGAAAGCACATAACTTTAAAGCTTGCAGCCTGCTCCAAAAAGTACAAAATACCACCTAATTATTGGAGAAATGACGACAGCCTGCGTACTTTTCATCGGATACAACATAAATCATAAAAAGCAACCGTATGCGCCTGACCATGCTTTTGGGAATGTTCGCCCTCCTTTTGTGGGGCTGCCAACCCGCACCGACAACTGATATTGATGCATCATCTGACCAACAGGGAATCACCGCCGAAACTTACCTGGATTACAGCGGGCGGGATGATATTCTGTCGGGAGGTGTGAAAATGATTCCCATCGAAACGTCCTCCGGGACTTTTAATGTATGGACTAAGCGGGTGGGGAATAACCCCGCTATCAAAGTACTTCTGCTGCACGGTGGCCCCGGTGCCACCCATGAACTTTGGGAATGTGCCGACAGCTACTTCCCGCAGGAACAGGTGGAGTACTATTACTACGATCAACTGGGTTCGTACTACAGTGACCAGCCCGATGATCCCTCCCTGTGGAATACAGCCCGTTTTGTGGAAGAGGTAGAGCAGGTAAGGCAAGCCCTGGGCCTGAATCAGGATAATTTTTACCTGCTCGGGCAATCCTGGGGTGGTATCCTGGCTTTGGAATACGCCCTGAAATACCAGGAAAACCTCAAAGGATTGATCATTTCCAATATGATGGCCTCCATCCCCGCCTACATGGATTATGCCGATGAGGTACTGGGACCACAAATGCCGAAGGAGGTCTACGATGAGGTCATGACCCTGGAAGAAGCGGAAGACTACAGTAATCCAAGATATCTCGAGTTAGTGGTCGAACACTACTACACCGAACACGTCATTCGCATGCCCGTCGAAGAGTGGCCCGACCCCATTAACCGGACCTTTGATCACCTGAATACTGATGTGTACATCCCCATGCAGGGACCCAGTGAGTTTGGTATCAAGGGTGATGCTCTGCTGAAAGACTGGGACCGAACTGCCGACCTGCCAAAAATATCGGTACCAACCCTGACCATTGGTGGTACCCACGATACCATGGACCCGGAGCACATGGAATGGATGGCGGGTGAAGTCCAAAATGGTCGGTATCTGCATTGTCCCAACGGCAGTCACTTTTCTCAGTTTGATGACCAGAAAACCTACTTCGAAGGGGTGATCAAATTTCTCAAAGACGTGGATAGAGGCTCCTTTTAGTCCACTGATCTGGATATGGCCCGGTCCAGTCCCATAAATACTGTCAGCATGAGCAGGATAACCGCTGCGCCTGATCCCGGGCGCAACACATGAAAACGACGATGGGGCGGAAGGACTGTCCAGAATTCCTTTTCGGCCTCCCGGATTAATTGCACGGGGGCGGGATTAGTTGGATCGGGGTAAATGTCAAGCCACTGGGTCAGCCAGCCAAGTGCTGCCAATAGAATAATACTGCCGATGATAAGCCAACCGGTGTGCCATTGAGGCCGGCCAGGACTGTAGCGCCCTATCCAGGCGCCAATGAGCAAAACGCCAAATACCGTGCCCAGTAAATTGAATAAGACATCATTAAAATCAAAATAGTGCATATCGGGAGTCCAGACCCAGTACTGCATGCCCTCGTCGATTGCCCCGAGCAGGGTGCCCACGACCACTGTCAGCCAGTACGATCGTATCAAAGGAAATAACAGCACACCAAGGAGGGCATACTGGGCAAAATGGATCATCTCCGAATTGACCACTATTAACCAGGGTACGCAAGCGGCCGTCAGGGTAATGGCCAGTAAGAGGTATCCCAGCGCCAGGTATCTCTTACTGCGTACGTAAAAGGGGATGGTTGCTGCCAGGTATGTGCCCAGGAATAATACGCCGAATTGCAGGAAAACCAGATTGTAAGATGCAGGGTCGTTGATGTTGAAGGTGTTCGCCAAAAGAGACCCGATACGCTGGTGGTTCACTACCGTCCAGATGAAATAACTGCCCGCCAGCAGCAGCAAGAGCAGGTTCAAACCCGCCTGCCTGCGGGTGCGAACTCGTGTTTCGGATAGGTCAGCCATAAGGTAAAACTAGGAAATTTTTGGAGGTGATAAGCCTGTAGGCGGTGCTCAATCCACGCTCCACGCCCGACGCCCGAAGCTCCACGCTCCACGCAATTAAGAGCAGAGAAACAGCGGCCATATATAACCAAAGCAGCCCAGCTCCGGCGAGTCCCTGCGGTCCCTCAAGTCCCTCCCGTCTCTCCCGGTGGCAACTCATCCTCATCCGAGTCTTGCTCCGGGTCGAACCGGGGTTGGTCAGATGCACGTGCTGAGAAGGTGCCCAGGAAAAGGGCAGAGGTGAAAAGGCTGGCAAAGTACAGCTTGGTAGCGGGGAAGGATTGCGGGAAATCTTCCGGCTTGTCTTTTGTGTAGTTGTAAAACCTATCCATGGCCCGCTTTTCGACCGACTGGAGGGTTACTTCACGTTCCAGATCGGGGTCATTCTCCATAGCCTCTTCAAAGGCGTGGGTGTCTTCGTCGGAGAGGTTGTCGGATAAATAGTCGTCTATGTAAGCGTGCCAGGGACTGATCATGTGGCGAAGATACAGCCCTTATTTTATCTTTCCATTCCCGGGGCGGTCATCCAGTAAATCGGGTGGTAGTGATTTGGATGTACGGGCTCCCAGTTCCCGGATTTTTTCGGCTCTGCCAATGAGGGTGTCGCCTTTTTTGGAGGATGTTTTCAGCTTGCGCATAGCATCCTGATAGGCCGTTTGGCTTTGCTCTATTCGCTGGCCGACTTGCTGGAGGTCGGCGACAAAGGAGCAGAATTTGTCGTATAGGAGTCCGCTTTGACGAGCAATTTCAATAACTGACTTTTTCTGCTTTTCCTGTTTCCAGATAAAGGAGACAGTGCGCATGGTGGCGAGCAGGGTAGAGGTGCTGACCAGCACGATATTTCGTTCGAGAGCTTCGGAAAAAAGTTGTTGGTCCTCCTGGATGGCCAGGGAAAAAGCCGGTTCAATTGGAATGAACAGCAGGAGGTAATCGGGGCTGTGTATCTGGTAAAGATCCTGGTAGTTCTTTCCGGCCAGGTCGCGTATGTGCCGGCGAATACTGTCCAGGTGCTGCCTTAAATGAGCTTTGCGTTCGGATTCGCTATTGGCAGCGAAAGCGGCTTCGTAGGCTTTCAGGGAAACTTTGCTGTCGATGACCAGGTGTTTTTCACCGGGCAGATTGATGATGAAGTCAGGCCGTTTTAGCCTGCCGTGCCGATCGCGGAAACTGTTTTGCACCTGAAAGTGGATATCTTTCTGCAGGCCGGCTCTTTCCAGGAGTAATTCTAACTGGACCTCGCCCCAGTCGCCGGCCGATTTATTGTCGCCCTTGAGTGCGTTAGCCAGATTGTTGGCATCCTGACTGAGCTGTTGGTTCAGGTCGCGCAGTTGTTCGATCTCTTTTTTCAGGGACACACGATCGCGGGTTTCCTCCAGAAAGCGCTTCTCAATGCCTTCCTCAAAATGCTTAATGCGCTCGCGCAAAGGATTTAGTAGGTGGCCGATCTGTTCCTGATTTTGATGGGCAAAACGACGGCTTTTTTCTTCCAGTAACCGATTGGCTAAATCCTCAAATTCCAGTCGCGACCTTTCCTGGAGCCCCTCCAGGTCTTTTTTTTGTTGCCGCAACTTGTCGTCCATATGAAGTATCGTCTGATCTTTTGCCGAAAGGCTCATCGCTAATTCCCTGATCTCCTGCTCCTTTTCCATCAGGTCGTCGCGCATGATGTCCGCCTGCTGCTGCAGGTCCTGAAAGATGGTTTTGGCAACGTAGGACGAATCAACCTCTTTGCGGTCCAGGAAATTTGTACGCAACTGGTAGCGCGTAATGAGCCAACCGATTACGACCCCGAGCCCCAGACCAAGAGCCAAAAACAAGAAGGCGTATACCATCGGGTCACTCATAAGGATCTGTTTGACAGAAGGTACAAATTGGTGTAAAAAGGCAATATATATAAAAATATATGTTTTTGCAGGGCTGTCGGAATGCAATTTGGGCAAAAAGATGGCCGGAGGTTTACCTGTTTTGAAACAATGTATGGCAAATCTCCGGCCGGTTTGTACGGAATAGGAGGGGGAATCTAGGTAAAGAGCCTTGAGATGGCGATCACAACGATGGCGCCAACGGTAGCGGTGATCAGCGAACCGATAAGCCCCGCTCCGGTGTAAATGCCCAACAGGTCGAACAGCCAACCGCCAACCAGGGCGCCAACGATGCCGAGTACTATGTTAACGATAATTCCGAATCCTTTCCCTTTCATAATGAGTCCCGCCAGCCAGCCGGCAGCAGCACCCAACAGGATGAAGTACAATAGATGCATGGTTTGTATGCTTTAATTGGTTTAGAATTTCTGTAATTCGTTATTCACTATTAGTCCCGGCCCAATTCTTCGGCCCGGTGCAGGGCAGCGAAAGCACCGGCGATAATATCTTCGTGCACGGCTCTCTTCCGGAAGCTGGCCATGGCAGCTTCCGTGGTACCTCCCCGCGAGGCTACTCGTCGTATCCATTCCTCGCAGGAATAATTTGTTGCCTGAAAGAGCTCGATGGCCCCGGCAAAAGTTTGGACGACGAGCAATTCTGCTTCGGACTGCGAAAACCCCATTCGCTGGGCAGCGCCCATCATAGCATCCATAAAATGCCAAACGTAGGCGGGACCGCTACCCGAAATAGCTGTGCTGGCATCGATCATGTGCTCGTCTTCCACGTAAAGTGTTTTACCGGTAGTACTCAACAGGTTTTGAACCATGACCAGTTCAATACGAGTCACCTCGGAAGAAGAGGTGAAAGTAGTCATGCCACGTCCTAATTGTGCTGGTAAATTTGGCATGGCTCGAATGATTTTCTGTACGCCCAGGCCCTCCTGGATCTTGGTCATTTTTACCCCCGCCATAATCGACAGAAAGAGTTGTTGGGGTTCGATAAGTGGCTGTAATTGTTGAAACAATGCCGGGCTGTCCTGGGGTTTGACCGCCACAATCACGAGATCGGCCAAATGCAGGCACTGTTCAGCCTGACCGTATACCGTGCCGATTCCCTGTTCTTGTAATACGGCCGCCTTCTCGGGCGACTTCTCCAGTATCATCATTTGCTCGGTGCTGGTAATGTGTGAGCGGAGGAAGGAGCGGGCATAGGTGAGCCCCATGTTGCCGCCACCAATGATCAGTATCTGCATGGAAATGAGCGATTTTGGTCAATTATGGTACCCAAAATAAACCTTTTGTACATTAATTCAGTTAAATTGTTGTAACACTAAATGTATATACATATATTTGTCATGATGAAGATTGAAAAAGAAATAAACCAGCGGTCCTTTCGCAATCCGTTCCAGAAAGCTGCCATTAATGTGATCTTCACGGCGGCCTGGATCAATCAACGCCATGCGCAGGCATTGAAACCGTTTGGTATATCTATTCAACAATTCAATATACTTCGCATACTGCGCGGAATGCGTCCTGAACCCGCCACCGTAAAATTGTTGACCGAACGGATGATCGACAAAATGTCGAATGCCTCCCGTTTGGTCGAGAAACTCAAGGCAAAAGGCCTGGTGGAGCGCAAGTCTTGCCCGGAGGACCGCCGCCGGGTCAATATCTATATTACGGATAAAGGCTTGGATTTACTAAGCGAAGCATCGAAAACCATCGAACGCGATGAACAGGCCTACATGAATTCCTTGACGGAGGAGCAGGCTTCCCTGCTGTCTGATCTGCTGGACATGTTGCGCGAATGTTAATAAAGGTGTTTTTTTCGTTTAATTCGTGTATATACAATAATTGTACAAACTTTTAGAAATTCCGGGTGTTAGACATCCCGGAAATATGCTTAAAAAAAGTAAGCAAAAAATCATTTTACATAACCAATAACTCAAAAAACAATCATGAAAAAGCTGTCATTTCTATTTGTCCTCTCAGCCGTCCTCGGACTGGCATTCACAAATCCTGCTTCCGAAACGGTAAACTTCGCTGTTGATACAGAGGAAAGCTACATTACCTGGCGTGGTTACAAAGTAACGGGTAAGCATCACGGTAAGGTAAAACTGGAAGATGGAAACCTGGAATATACCGATGGTATGCTGAGCGGCGGTTCTTTCACCATTGATATGTCCAGCATCACCGTCGAAGATTTGACGGGTAATGGAAAAGGTAAGCTCGAAGGTCACCTGAAAAGTGCTGACTTCTTTGGCGTAGAAAACTACCCAACTGCCAAATTTACGATCACCGATGTTATCAGCCGCGGAAAGCCTGGTGATTACCGTATCATTGGTGATCTGACGATCAAGGAGACTACTAAAGAAATTAAGTTCAATGCACTGCTGGCCGAAAATGGTAACTCTACCACCGGTACAGCTAAGATCACCCTCGACCGCTCTGAGTACGATGTGCGCTATGGTTCAGGTTCATTCTTTGATAACCTGGGTGACAAAACCATCTACGACGAGTTCGACCTGGAAGTCAACCTGGTCGCCAACAAATAAACACAACCGACTGACAAAACGAATCAAACCAACTTCGCCCGAATTCAGTTTCGTACTGAATTCGGGCTTTTGTTTTTGGTATAGGGTAGTGGGTATAGGGTAGTAGGTATATGGTAGTAGGTATAGGGTATAGGTGGGAAACCTCAACCTCAAACCTCAACCTCAACCTCAACCTCAAACCTCAAACCTCAAACCTCATACCTGTTTCTGGTATGGACGAATGATCAGCCGCAATGACTGGTCGTAGGTCAAATAATTCCAGACCCAATTGATAAAAACGAACAGCTTATTCTTGGCACCCAGCAATTGGAAGAGGTGAACGAACAGCCAGACGAACCAGGCAAAAGCCCCCTGGAATTTCCAGTTGGGAAGATCAACCACGGCCCGGTGCCGACCAACGGTGGCCATGGAGCCCAGATCCTTGTACCGGAAGCCTTTTTTAGCTGATTTTTTTCGCCCTATGGCTTTCGCCAAAAATCTGGCTTGTTGCATGGCAACCTGAGCTACTTGCGGATGACCGTAGGGTAGCTCTTTTGTCTGCATACAAGCTAAATCGCCAATAGCATAAACACCATCCATACCTTTTACGCGTAACTGCTCGTCGACGATCAGGCGGTTACCAGGGGCTAGTGTTTCTTTGGGCATTCCTTCGGGGACATTCCCCCGGATGCCGGCAGCCCAAATCACTTTTTGGGCGGGAATAGGGTCTCCCTGGGTGAGGTAGACCCTTTCTCCGTCCAGTTTAACCACTCGATCGTTTAGAATGACTTTTACCCCGAGCTTTCTCAAAAAATCCAGGGACTTTTCGCTCGATGCTTCCGACATGCCCTTCAGGAGCTGATCACCCCCCTGGACCAGGTAGATGTCAATTTCTCCGGCATCCAGTTCCGGATAATCTTTGGGGATAATATACTTCTTCATTTCCGCCAGTGAGCCGGCAATTTCTACACCGGTAGGGCCACCCCCGACGATCACGATATCAATGAGTTGCTGACGTGTTTCGTAATCGGTAATGGAGAGGGCTTTTTCGTAGTCGGCCAGAATACGGTTGCGCAGAAATAGTGCTTCGGAGACCGACTTCATGGGTATGCTGTGCTTGCGTAACTCTTCATTCCCAAAAAAGTTAGTATCTGCTCCGGTTGCCAGGATCAGGTGATCGTAATTAACGTGGCCAAGGGAAGTGTCCAGCTGCCGTTGATCATGTCGGACCTTCAATACTTCGGTAACCCGGATAAACACATTGCGTCGTCCGTGAAAGAATTTACGCAACGGGAATACGATGGAACTGGGCTCCAGGCCAGCCATGGCTACCTGGTAGAAGAGGGGTTGGAACTGATGGTAGTTATTTTTATCGATCAGGACGATCTGATAATCACTTTTGGCCAGTTTTCGGGCCAGCATCAATCCCGCAAATCCACCACCGACGATTACAATTCGCTCCTGATCACTTTCGGGTATGTTAATTTTCATGTGTTGCTTTTTCGCGAAGCCCCGGCCCGAAACAGAGCATCCAGTGGTACGTGATTGATGCCTGGTGCATGAGGTTGGCGGAGCAATTGAACGATGGCTTCGTAAGTGGATTGATCACTGAAAAAATCAGCGTCTTCCAGATCCAGGATTATCACCGGAAAGGTACGTTCCGTACGGAAATATTCAAAGTAAGCCTTCTGGATACCAATTAGGTAATCGGAGGAAATATCCGATTCCATGCCGCGTCCGCGTTTTTCAATTTGTCGCAGCAATTGGGGTACGGGCCGGTGCAGGTATAAAAGCACATCCGGCTTGGGGAAAGTCCCGTTCAGAATAGTAAAGAGACGCTGAAACAAGCGGTATTCCTCACCCGTCAGGTTATTTTTGGCGAAGAGCAGGGTCTTAATGAAAAAGTAGTCAGCCACCAGGTTTTCCTGAAACAGATCTTGTTGGGCCAGGTCTCGCTGGAGCTGTTTGTGACGCTCCGTCATAAAGAAGAGTTCCACCGAAAATCCGTAGCGCTCCGGATGCTCGTAAAAAAGCGGCAGGAAAGGGTTGTCGGTAAACTGTTCCAGGATCAGGCGTGCGCCGAAATCGTCAGCAAGTTTCTGAGCCAGGGTTGTTTTTCCGGCTCCGATATTTCCTTCAATGGCCAGATAATTGGGAAGCTTTCCGGGTTCAGACATGCATATATATTTAACGTGAGGTCGGGGCCGGTCTTTTTGCTGTGCAATTGAGCGTCACAACCTCGTACGATTGTTATTTAGACGCCCAAAAATCGGATTTAATCTGATGTTACCCAAACGGAATCTCAAGATCTGCCTACAAAGGTTGAGCGGTGCTCTGGTCCCTGCATCGAGTTAGTAATTGGCTAACGGTTTGCTCGCAACCGGGGACGGTCCGGTCGGGAATGATATCCGCCAGTGGTGCCAGGACAAATCGTCGTTCTGTCAGGTACGGGTGGGGTATGACCAGGCGGTCGCTGCGAAACATCAGGGAGTCATAGAGTAAAATATCCAGATCGATGAGGCGTTCACCCCATTTTTTCATGCGAATCCGCCCCATCTTTTGTTCGATCTCGAGTATGAGGTCCAAGAGCGCAAACGGACCAAGGGTTGTTTGGATCTCTACGATCTGGTTCAGAAAAGCTGGTTGGTCGGTGATGCCCCAGGCGGCGGTTTCGTAGACAGGG
>JASBTH010000299.1 GCA_030148525.1 Saprospiraceae bacterium
TTCAAGGTTCAAGGTTCAAGGTTTTTAACCTTAACCTAATCCTAATCCTCAACCTGCTCTGCGCGCCGAAACCCATACGGGTGTATGCCCAGTGGAGGCGGGGAACACCCCTGCTTACTCTTTCCGGTAAAGCTTCAACACCCTTTCGGCCCCGTTTTCCATCATGCGCAGGTGCAGGGAATCGCTCGATAATTGAAGGATTTCCACTGTCTTTTCGGTGGTAGCCTGATTTAGGGTGTCCGTCGTGTATAGATAAGGTGCTTCCAGGGTGTAGCTGCCAGCTTCCCGGTAGTTCAGGTTACCCTCATACCTATAACCATTTTCGGTAAAGGTAAAAGACAGCTCCTCCGGATCGACCTCTGGTAGAGGTTGGCCATTTTCAGCTAGGTAGGTCCCCGTCCATTGTCCCTGCAGGTCTTCTGCCGAATAGGGTGAACTGCAAGCTGTCGACAGGCATAACAAGACACCTGCCAAAATCTGAGTGGCGTATTTTCCATTCATAATATCCAACGGTTTCTACTCTCCATTATCCAACACACCCATATACGGGTGGGTTCAACCCTGTGCGGTTAAACTGCGAGTAATCAATGAGAAAAAGTAATGCTGATCCGCCTTTACCCGTTAATGATGGGGTAAAGAGCCAGGAACGTCAAACTTCCTCCGATAAAGCCAAGGAAGGCCAGCCAACTTACTTTTTTCAAGTACCAGATGAAATCGATCTTTTCCATACCCATTGCTGCTACACCGGCAGCAGATCCAATGATCAACATGGAGCCGCCTGTACCGGCTGAGAAAGCGATGAAGTGCCATAACTTGGAGTCAATGGGGAAAGTCGTCATTGGATACATACCCATGGATGCTGCGACCAGCGGCACGTTGTCAATAATGGCCGACAGGAAACCAAGAATAATAATAACAACGTCCTGGTTTGGAACGGCAGCCTGCAAGCGCTCGGCCATGGCCATCAGCAGGCCGGTCTTTTCCTCGTGTCCTTCCACGGAGATGGCCACGGATTCTAATCCGGCTACGGCCATTAGAATTCCCAGGAAGAAGATAATACTGGTCATCTCGATCCTCGACAGAGCGCGGTGAGCGGAATACCGATCGCGTTTTTCTTCGGAAAAGTCCTCCTCCGGATGAATATACTCTGAAACCAGCCAGACAATACCCAGGGATAGCATCATACCGACGTACGGCGGCAAGTGAGTGATGGATTTAAAGATGGGTACAAAGACTAACCCACCGATACCCGTGAAAAGCATCGTACGGCTACTGAGTAATTTTTGTCGCTCCCGCTCGGATTCCGAAGTGCCGGAAATTTCCGCCGCCGTAGTAATATTTCCCTTAAAGGGCTTCATCATGGAGGCGATAAAGGTTGGTACCACTACACATACGATGGAGGGAATAACCAGGTTTTCGATCAACCCGAGAGTCGTTACCTTTTTACCAATCCAAAGCATGGTGGTAGTTACATCACCAATGGGCGACCAGGCCCCTCCCGCGTTGGCACCAATTACAGCCAGGGAAACAAACCACAGTCGTTCGGTACGGTCAGGAACCAGTCGGCGCAGCAAGGAAACCAATACAATGGTAGATGCCAGGTTGTCCAGGGTGGCGGAAAGGAAGAAAGCCAGAATGGCGATCATCCACAACATTTTACTTTTCTTCCTGGTTTGAATGCGATCGGTAATGACCGAGAACCCTTTGTGGAGGTCGATCAGCTCGACGATGGTCATGGCCCCGATTAAGAAAATGAGGATCTCGGCTGTCTTCCCTATATGGTGGAGCAGGACATCTTCAATGTGACCAAGTTCGTGTTCGTGAGAAACCACATCCAGGTGCCCCAGAGAGATGAGTGCCCAAATCAGAGACCCCATGAGCAGGGCGGGCACGGATTTGTCTAATCGAAGTGGATGTTCAAAAACGATGAGGATATAACCTATGATAAAGCAGGCAACTACTCCAGTCAGCATATAGGAAAGGTTTGTTGGTTGTGTTCGTTCAGGTTTTTGTCTTTCGCCATAAATTTATCATTTTCTTTCTGCTTGGGGCCGAATCTCCAAATAATTATCTCTGGAATTTTACCGTTGCCTGATTTTGAGCATATTGGACATTTGCCCTTAGCTTATACCATTTGCCCGGGCTACAAAATGGGTAGAAAATCAATTCCGGCGGGATTGACGTGATTTTTTTCATATGTAGCTAATATGGGTTATTTTTGCACCCTGATACGGGAACGGTTCTTCCGTTCACAGTGTTAGCGATGGCGAAAAAATAGACGAATGGTAAAGATCGGACAAGTAGAACTAGGGGAGTTCCCATTGCTGCTGGCACCTATGGAGGATGTTAGTGATCCACCTTTTAGGGCGTTGTGCAAGGAACAGGGAGCAGATATGATGTACACCGAATTTATTTCGGTCGAGGGATTGATCCGAGATGCCTCCAAAAGTGTGCAAAAGCTGGATATTTACGAGGAAGAACGGCCCGTCGGCATCCAAATCTTTGGTGCCGAATACGATTCCATGATGCGTGCCGCCGAGATAGTGGAAGAAGCTCAGCCCGAAGTGCTGGACATCAATTTCGGATGCCCCGTCAAGAAGGTCGTCTGCAAAATGGCCGGTGCGGGTATTTTGCAGGATATTGACCGAATGGTCAAATTGACGGATAAGGTCGTCAAATCGACCAACCTGCCGGTTACGGTTAAGACTCGTCTCGGCTGGGATGAGAATACAAAGTACATTGAAGAAGTGGCTGAACGTTTGCAGGATGTGGGGATCAAAGCTCTGAGCATCCACGGGCGTACCCGCAAGCAGATGTACAAAGGGGAGGCTGACTGGACCCTGATCGGCAAGATAAAAGAGAATCCGCGGGTGCATATTCCCATTTTTGGCAACGGAGATATTGATAGTCCCGAAAAAGCCAAATTATACCGCGAACGGTACGGAGTGGACGGGATCATGATTGGGCGGGCAAGTATAGGCAACCCCTGGATCTTCCGCGACATCAAGCACTATTTTGCGACGGGCGAGTTACTGCCTCCACCGAATATTCACGAGCGGGCAGAGGCAGTGCGTCAGCACTTGCGTCACTCCCTCGAATGGAAGGGCGAGAAACTAGGGGTGCTGGAAATGAGGCGCCACTACACGAATTACTTCCGGGGATACCCGGGCGTTAAGAAATACCGTAGCCGGTTGGTCACTACCCATGATCCAGCCGAATTATTTGCCATTATTGATGAAATGGAGGCACACTACGCCAGCGAAGGGGTATTGACGGTGGGCTAATCCGTCCTTTGACCATCCGGCCGCAGGGTCGTAAATGTTTGGGAGTGGTATTTGATATACAAGAGCACGAACGAAAGATATTTAATTTAATTGGTGAAGTAGCCGATGAACTGGGGTATCCGACCTATGTCGTCGGCGGGTATGTACGTGACCGTCTGTTAGCCCGCCCGTCTACCGATATAGATATCGTCTGCGTCGGCAGTGGTATTCGCCTGGCCGAGAATGTTGCGGCAACGCTTCGCCCCATTCCCCGCATTGCCGTGTATCGTCGATTCGGTACCGCTATGCTTAAGCATGGTGATATGGAGATTGAATTTGTGGGAGCACGAAAGGAATCATACCGGCACGATTCACGTAAACCAAGTGTTGAAGATGGTACCCTTGAAGACGACCAGAATCGTCGTGATTTCACCATCAATGCCCTGGCCGTAAGCCTGAATAAACAAGACTTCGGCCGCATCATCGATCCCTTCGACGGATTGCTCCATCTGGAGCAAAAGCTCATTAAAACGCCCCTGGAGCCGGGACGCACTTTTTCCGATGATCCCCTGCGTATGATGCGTGCCGTTCGATTCGCTACCCAACTTGATTTCGTAATCGATCCCGAGACGAAGGAAGCACTGCACGAATTCCGCAATCGCATAAAAATCGTTTCCAACGAGCGGATCGCGATCGAACTCAATAAGATCATTCTGTCCCCGAAGCCCTCCACCGGGTTTAAATTGCTATTTGATAGCGGTTTGCTGGAGCTGGTTTTTCCGGAAATGGCTGCGCTGCAAGGTGTTGAAAAACGCAACGGTCGCGGACATAAGGACAACTTCTACCACACCCTGGAAGTGCTCGATAATCTGTCGAAGAACACCCAGAGTCTGTGGCTCCGGTGGGCGGCCATCCTGCACGATATTGCCAAGCCCCGAACCCAGCGTTTTCACCCCGAACAGGGGTGGACCTTTCACGGCCACGAAGTGGTGGGGGCGAATATGGTCCCAAAAATATTTCGGCGCCTGCGCTTGCCAATGGACCACAAGATGAAGTACGTGCAGAAACTTGTTCGCCTGCACTTACGCCCCATTTCGCTAACCAAGGAAAACATCACTGATTCGGCCGTGCGGCGCCTGCTTTTTGATGCCGGGGATGATATTGATGACCTGATGATGCTTTGCGAAGCCGATATCACTTCAAAGAATCCAAAAAAGGTGCAGCGTTACCTGGAGAACTACGAGTTTGTCAGGGAGCGACTCCGCGAAGTGGAAGAGAAAGACAACCTGCGCAACTGGCAGCCGCCTATCTCCGGAGAAATCATCATGGAAACCTTCGGGATAGAGCCCTCCCGACAGGTAGGTATCATTAAAACGGCCATTCGGGAGGCCATCCTCGACGGTGATATTCCCAACGAACACGATGCCGCCTTTCAATTCATGATGGAAAAAGGAAAGGAACTCGGACTCGT
>JASBTH010000330.1 GCA_030148525.1 Saprospiraceae bacterium
TGATGCCGAGCAATTTACGGGGTGGCCCATGACAGTGAATCCCGGGAAATAGCCGTTTTTACGGTATAAAGGTGATGATTCTTCCCAATGGCCTTCACCCATTATTGAAAATCATTAGCTGCTGGACCAAGATTGAGGTTGGCGCCTTCACTTCGTTACGGCAGGTTGAGGTTGAGGCCTGCACTGCGTTACGGCAGGCTGAGGTTGAGGCCTGCACTGCGTTACGGCAGATTCAAAAACAAACTCGCGAATTAGATGTACCATTTTAACTTCTTATTACTCTTGATCGGTGCCATGGTATGTTCACTATCAATCCAGGCACAAAATGTGCCCTGGGAGGACCCCGAAGTTTTTGAGATCAACCGGGAATATCCGCACGCTACCTTTTACCGGCACGCCAGTGAAACGGCCGCTCTGCAAAGCCGCGGATATGAACTATCTCCTTACTACCAGTCTCTGAACGGGACGTGGAAATTCCATTGGGTGAAGAAGCCGGCGGAGCGCCCGGTCTATTTTTACCGTAACGATTACGATGTATCCACATGGGATGATATTCCGGTACCCGCCAACTGGGAACTGGAGGGGCATGGAATTCCCATTTATACTAACATCGTGTATCCCTTCCCGGCCGATCCGCCCCGGGTGGGTCACGATTACAATCCGGTGGGCAGCTATAAGCGGTCATTCACTCTACCCGCCGGCTGGGACGGCAAAGAAGTGTACGTGCATTTCGGAGGGGTGCGCAGTGCCATGTACGTGTGGGTGAACGGCCAGATGGCAGGCTACAACGAAGGAAGTAAGACCCCCGCCGAATATCGGATAACACCGTATCTGCAGCCAGGTAAAAATACCATTTCAGTTGAAGTGTACCGGTGGTCGGATGCCAGCTATCTGGAGGATCAGGATTTTTGGCGACTCAGTGGTATCGAACGCGATGTGTACCTCTACGCTACCGACCCGGTCACTACCCGCGACTTCCGGGTGGTCGCCGATCTGGACGACAGCTACCAAGACGGGCAGTTCTCCCTGACGCTGGATTACCGGAATACCTCGGGCAGGGCCGCCGAAGGCTTTTTGGCGAAAGCCAGATTACTGGATGGCAAATCAGAAGTCTTGTCCTTCGAAGAAACAACTACCATACAAACAGGCGATGAGACACGGATTGCATTCTCCGGCGAGGTGCCGAATGTCCGGAAGTGGACGGCCGAAACACCGGAGTTGTATACACTACTGGTGACGCTGTACAATGATGCCGGTGAGCTGGTCGAAGCATTTAGCACCGTGGTTGGCTTTCGCAAAATTGAGATCAAAAACAGCCAGTTTTTGGTGAATGGTGTTCCCGTATATCTGAAAGGCGTGAACCTGCACGACCACGATCCCGCTACCGGACACGTGGTAGGCGAGGAGCTCACCATGCTGGATTTGCAGCGCATGAAGGAAAGTAATGTAAATGCCATCCGTTGCAGTCACTACCCGAAGAATGCCTACTTCTACCGCCTCTGCGATGAATACGGCTTTTACGTGATCGACGAGGCCAATATCGAAACCCACGGACTGGGCGCAACCAATCAGGGTTTGGACAATAATGAAAAACGACAGGCTAATCACCCGGCTTATCAGCCCGAGTGGAAGGCCATGCATCTGGACCGGACAATCCGGATGTTCGAGCGCGATAAAAACCACCCGAGCATCGTAACCTGGTCACTGGGCAATGAGGCCGGTAATGGCGATAACTTCTTTGCGACCTACGAGTGGTTGAAGGAGCACGATACGACCCGCCCCACCCAATACGAAGGTGCTACCCGCTACGAGAATACCGATATTCAGGCACCCATGTACGCCCGGCTCCCTTACCTGAAGCGGTATGCGGAAGACAATCCTCAACGGCCGCTCATCCTGTGCGAATACGCACACGCCATGGGTAATAGCGTAGGTAATCTGCAGGATTACTGGGATGTGATCGAGCAGTACGATGTGCTGCAGGGCGGCTTCATTTGGGATTGGGTCGACCAGGGGCTCGATGCTTATACCCCTGATGGCAGGCATTACTATGCCTACGGCGGTGACCTGGGGGGGCAGAAGTTGCAAAACGATGCCAACTTCTGCCTGAACGGTATCGTCAATCCCGACCGGTCGCCGCACCCCTCCCTGTACGAGGTGAAAAAAGTGTATCAGTACGTAAAATTTCGCGAGTTTGATGCTGCGTCCGGAGGACTGACCATCTACAACGGGTATGATTTTATCAATCTTGATCGTTACCGGATCACCTGGATGCTGCTTGCCGATGGGGTACCCGTAGCTGGTGGTGACCTGGGAGCTGTCGACTTGCCGGCGCGGCAGGCAAAAACAGTACCCCTTGATTTGCCCGCTCGGGAGGTCGGAAAGGAATACTTCCTGCAAGTACGGGCCATACTGCGTTCGGCCGAGCCCTTACTTCCCGCCGGCTACGTGGTTGCGGAAGAGGAGTTTGCGCTCAGTGGCCGGATGGAGAACGCCCTGGCTGCCGCCGAAGGTGTACTGGAAATAACCAGCACAGATGAGGAGCTGGCGATCCGCGGGGATCAATTCACCGCCGCCTTTGACCCGAGTACCGGGCTTTTGTACTCGCTGGATTACGGGCAGGGCAACGTGCTCCGGGAGCCCATTCGACCTAATTTTTGGCGGGCAACTACGGACAACGATTTCGGATTCGGCATGCCCAACCGCATGGAGCCCTGGAAAGACGCCAGTCAGCACCAGAGGTTAATGGACTTCCAAGTAATGGAGGCAAAAGCAGATGGTACCACTGCTATTGGTCCCGGCCAACAAAAAGCTGCCGACGGGAACCTGGTGGTGCGGTCCACCTACTCGCTGGGTGGCGTGGATGGTACTATTGCGGTAACCTACACACTTAATAGTCGGGGTGACATCCATGTCCGCAACGAATTGGCGGGCATTTCCGATACGCTGCCCCGCATTCCCCGCCTGGGCAATAACCTGGTGCTCA
>JASBTH010000338.1 GCA_030148525.1 Saprospiraceae bacterium
TAATGGAAAAAGAAGTGCAAAGGTAGGGATTATCAAGCGGAAAATAGGCACTATCTATCTCCAAATGTACCTCATCCAGACCAGATAACCGGAAGGCTCCCCATTACCAACCGGACGAGACCACTAGCTCAGGCTATATAATCCAATCAACTGGTTTGTGAATCACCCCCATTCTGTTCGATGGCCAATACAATCTGAGTCAGGATGAGCATACCCGGAAAAACGGCCGAACATCCGAATAGTAATTGAATAGCTGGTTAGAAATTATTCAGGAATTCTTTCGTAGGCTACCTCTTTGATATGAGGTAAAAGTATAGCCTATGTTTACTGATTCTCAGGTAGGGCGGGCCTCCCCGGAGGATGTTTCACCCGGTAACTCCTTATCAAAATCGAGGCTGGGCTGATCTTTAGCCGGCGTTCTTTCCGGATCGGAGACGGGGCGCTTCAGGTCCAGGATGTTCCCCATATGATAACACGTTCGGCATCTCGGTTCATAGAGGTCTTTTTCCCCCAGGACCACCGTATCCGACTGGTTCCCCATGCGATACGAGTGGGTGGCCAGGTTCCCGCAATGGGGGCATATGGCGTGCACTTTGGTGATGTATTCGGCTACGGCCAAAAGATCGGGCATGGGGCCGAAAGGCTTCCCCCGAAAATCCATATCCAGGCCGGCTACAATCACCCGGATACCGCGCAGTGCAAGGCTCTGACAATGCTCGGGCAATTCCCGGTCGAAAAACTGAGCTTCATCAACACCCACCACATTGACTCCTTCTGTAACGTGCAGTAAACGCGAGGAGTGTGCAATCGGAATAGACAGGATCTCGTTCTCATCGTGGGAAACTACTTTTTGGTCGTCGTAACGCCGGTCGACCGAGGGTTTGAATATTTCAATCCGTTGATTCGCAAAACGAGCTCGTTTAAGTCGACGGATCAATTCTTCGGTTTTACCCGAAAACATAGATCCGCAGACCACCTCGATCCACCCGCTTCGTTGTCCTTTAAAGTGAGGTTCCAAAAACATGCCTGGCCATTTTCGTATTTTGAGGTCCGTCAACTGCAAGCCAGGTCCTTTTTCATACAGGACCGGGAATTAGTCGCAGAACCGATTGGGAACTTGCAAAATCTGCCCTATTTTCCGTTGCCGGTTGGATTGACCCGATAAAGTGCTTTCCGAGTGATTAAAAGTACTCGAAAGGGTCGAGTCTGCCAAAGCTGCGAAGGACCAAATCTCATTACCTGACAAGCACAGTGCTACTATTATGAATTTAAAAGAAGCCCGCATTCTACTAAAAAAGATAAACTCCCTGTTTGAAAGCATTGATTACGAGGGTAGTTCCGTCTCCAAGATCGAACGTGATCTGATGATGAATTACCTGCATCAAATGCACGGACTTTTCAGTTATGACGAGGACCATGTCCGCCCCCTTGCCCCTGCAAAAAAACCGGAGTCACGAACACTCTCCGACGATAAAGCTGAACGGGAGCAGGAACCACCGCGCAAGGAAGCACCAGTTCCCAAACCAGATACAGACCGCCCAAATATCAGCAAACGACTGATCACGGACTACCCACCTGTACGGCAACAAGAGGAGGATCGCCCAACAACGCCACCACCACGGGAAGACCGCCCTACAAGGCCGCCGATAACTAAGCCAACCCAACCCACCACAAACTCTTCCGGGGAATCGGACTCCGATATCAACGTGGAGCAACTCTTTGAGGTACGTCAGGCTTCTGACCTTTCGGAAAAACTCAGCGAAAGCCCGGTAAACGACCTCAACCGGGCCATGTCGATCAATGACCGCCTGTTGTACATGAATGAGCTCTTCGGGCGAGATATGGAGTCCTTGAATACCGCACTGCGCACCCTTAATGATTTTGGTACCATGAGCAGTGCCCGGTCGTTTCTAATTGACCTCGCCAAACGCTACCAATGGACGCACGAGGACCGGGTCGATATTGCCAAGAATTTCATCAAATTAGTACGAAGACGCTACCAATAATCCGGCATTTTTGCCTTCACACCATAAACCACTGCTAACCCTATGAAAAAAATTGGTGTATTTACCTCCGGCGGCGATGCCCCCGGCATGAACGCCTGTATCCGGGCGGCTACCCGAACTGCCCTCTTTCACGGCCTGGAAGTGACAGGGATCATGCGGGGCTACCAGGGTATGATCGAAGCAGACTTCATGCCCCTTGAAAGTCGATCAGTCAGCAATATCCTGCATTTGGGTGGTACCATTTTGCGGTCGGCCCGGTCGGCTGACTTTCGCACCCCCGAAGGACGAGCCAAGGCCTACCAGAACCTCAAGGATGCCGGAATTGATGGCATCGTGGCGATTGGTGGCGATGGTACTTTTACCGGAGCTCGTATTTTCCAGGAGGAATACCCCGATCTGTCTATCATCGGTTGTCCGGGGACCATCGATAACGATCTGGTAGGAACGGACTACACCATCGGGTACGACACGGCCATTAATACAGCCATGGATGCCATCGATAAG
>JASBTH010000402.1 GCA_030148525.1 Saprospiraceae bacterium
GACTGCAGAGACCTTTAGTATTGTAAAAGGAAGCTAGTTATACATATTACTATCATCATCATGTATAATTTTTCTTTTTGCTTCTTTTTCTTTTGTTAATTCCACACTCATTTTGTGGAAAACGCAGTGGCCAGGAGGGCACCTTATTTGCAGAGACTAGGTCTGTGAACCTATCTTCCGTTTTAAACCCTCCTGGTTTCTCTTAGGTAAACATCAAATAGAAAATTAGGCCTGTGAGCCTACTAGTAAGGTCTTGATCGTACTTAAGAGCTACTGCACAAAATCTATAAGTATGTCTAATTCGTATGTTGTCGCCTTTGATGTGAGTAAGAAAAAGCACGATGCTGTCCTTACTTCCAGCGGTGAGGTTCTGCAGGAGCAAACCATTGCTAACCGCCCCAAAGACATTGCTCAATTTGTGAATAAACTCACAAAAGAGCATCAATTTACACCGGAAAATGTCGTGTTCTGTATGGAATACACCGGAATCTACTGTAATCACCTGCTCGCCGAATTGGGTAAGCTCGGTTTCCCCATCTGTATGATCAATGCCAGTGAAATCAAGCTATCTCTTGGTGTTCGGCGCGGGAAGGACGACAAAGTAGATGCCAGACGCATCGCCGAGTACGCCCACAGGTTCTCTGACAGGCTTCGTACTCACCAGCCAGTCAGACCAGTGATTCAGGAGCTCAAAGACTTGATCTCAGACCGAGAGCTTGCCGTAAAGGCCAAGAAGCAGATCAACCAAAAGCTCAATGAAAAAACGGCATTTATGGACCCTAAAAAAGCGGCCAGTCAGCGACAGCTTCACGAGCCCATGCTAACGGGTATCCAAACAACGCTTAAGCGCATCGAGCAACAAATCAAGCAGCTCGTTAAATCAGACCCCAAACTCAAGCGCCTGGTCCAACTGATCACGTCGATACCAGGTATCGGATTCATTACGGCTATTAATATCATCGTACGTACCAACGAGTTCGAGAACTTCGATGACCCCAAGAAGTTTGCTTGCTACGCCGGTGTGGCTCCCTTTAAACATCAATCGGGATCATCTCTCAACAGAAGAGATCGCGTCAGTCATCAAGCTTGTAAACCCATGAAAACGCTTCTTCATCTCTGCGCTATTGCAGCGGTCAAAGCAAAAGGAGATTTACAAGATTATTATCATCGAAAACTAGAGGAAAAAGGCAACAAAATGCTCGTACTAAACGCCGTGCGAAACAACCTCATCAGCCGGATCTTCGCGGTGGTAAGAAATAACACTATGTATGACAGAAACTATCAATATAATTTGCAAAAAACATAGAAAACAGAAAGGACTAGAGAGCCCGAAGAGAAATCTCTCCAGTCTCTTTATTCTCTTCGTTCCCTTCAGTCTTCCCATCCCGCCGGAGGTGGGAAACCCCAAACCTCAAACCTCAAACCTGAATTTCACCCCCGCATTCACCTGAATACGCTCCAGCAGGGCCTCGCCCATGGCGGAGGCGGGAGTTAGCGAACCAAAGGTTTCAGGCAGCTTGTCTTTGGCGAGGCAAACGGCAGCTTCGGCCAGCATTTTCGAGGTGGATCCGTAGCCGGGATCGCGGTCGCCTTTAATACGGCTTTTCAGCAGGGTTCCATCCGGCAGGATACCTACCTGATCGTATACCCAAAAGCCGGTTTCGCGCGTCTTTTCGTCGGGGCCCTGCCCGGGTTTCGGTGCAAACCAATCCAGTAAACGTTTGGCAAAGGAACCCGGCTTAGCTTTCATTAAAATGCCCAGTGGAAGGCTGGTTAGCCATCCTTTTAGCCGACCGCTGGCTCCCCTGCCCGTCAGGGTGACTTCTTCGTAACGAAAATCTTTGCCGTAGGGGTACCTGCGCAGGGCATGACCACGGCGAACAATCTTGGTATTGATGGCCGCCATCACAAAGGGGCAAGTCCAACTCCCAAAATCCTCATCGTAGGCAACGGTACGCAAATCGGGTTGGTCGGGGCCGAGCTGCTCTCCCTCCGGATTTAGGCTATAAGGATTGAATAAAGTACCATAAATGGATTTGTCGGCTTCGGCCTCCGCCAGCACATTGGTCAAACTTGCGATCGTTCCCCCACTAAACCCCCCTTTGGCAGCTTTTACCCCGGTCTTAATGTGCCGGCAATAAGTCTGGTAGTGCTCCTGCGCTTGTTTTTGCAGCCAAAAAACGCCCATATCCGAAGGGATGGAGTCGAATCCACAACAGTGGACGATCTTCAGCTTTTTGGCGGAAGCCTCCTGGTGATGAGCATTGATCATCCGACGGATCCAGGGTACTTCGCCTGTGAGGTCACAGTAATTGGTTTCCGAACGCACACAAGATGCCACCACCTCCGAACCGTAGGTCGCGTAAGGCCCTACCGTGGTACACAACACCCTGGTTTTTTGCGTAAGCGCATCCAGAGAGGCCGCATCCAGCGTATCAGCCACCTCCAGCGGAATATCCTGGTTGCCCAGTTCAGCGCGCACGCTTTCCAGCTTTTCCTGATTGCGGCCCGCCATCGCCCAGCGCAGGGAATCGCCCACTCCGTATTTTCCCAGCAGGTATTCCGCCACCAGGCGTCCGGTAAATCCCGTGGCTCCCAAAACCACCAATTCATAAGGTCGATCCGTCGTATTCATGTATTCGTCTTTTTAAGAAAATGTGAACCTGGTGCCTACCCTGGTCGATAAATGACTGAATATCAAAACATAACGTTGCAATCAACATAGGGCGCCAGGTAGTATACGGGGCTAACGGTCCCTATACCTTATTCCAACTACCCTATACCTAAAAAACAAAAGGTAACCGATTTTTTCACTATACCTGATGACCTTTTCAAAGAATGGGCGATACAGAGTAAATGGCAATCGTAATTTTTAATTGACAATGCTTACTAGATCAGGATCACAACTAAAAATTAAACATTAATAATTAAAAACTCCCTGAACCTTGGACCCTGGCTTTAACCACTAAAGTGGTTTGGTATATGATTCTGTGATTCAACACCACAGCTGAAGCTGTGGCCTTAATCATGGACCGTGCATGCCTGCCGAACGTATGCCTTGGCGTAGGCAGGGATCGTGAGCCGTTTCAACGCCCTACGGAGTCTGCTCTTTCAAAAACACATTGCATGGGCGCGATCCGGAGGATCAGCGCTCCTTTTCAATCCGTCTGCCGTAAGCCGTAAGCCGTGAACCGTGAACCTTAAACCTGCTATATGAAACCGTATACACTACTCCTGATGTTTACTTTACTGTATTGCCTTTCGGCAAAAGGGCAAGCCGACCTGGCAGATGCCACTCAGATCAATCCTTTCATTGGTGATGATCTGGCGACCAAACGATTTCCCAAAGCTGTATCGAACAGCAAAGGGGAGATCGCGGCCATTTGGTCGGATGATCGCAACGGCCGTCACCAACTCTTCCTACAGTTTACCGATGCCAGTCGAGACTTAGTTGGCACCAACATTAATCTTACCCCGGGGGAAGAGATTGAGGAACGGGAATACGACCTCCTGGCACTTCCCGACGATAATTTCCTGGTCACCTGGAGTAGTGGTGAATCCTTTAACTCCACTATCAAATACGCTATTTATGCGCCGGATGGCACTATGGTGATGGCTCCGGTAGAAGTGGAAAATGGCCCGGACGACCGGGGTTCCCGCTACCCGGCCATCGCTATGTACGATGAGACGACCTTCGTAATGAGTTTCGTGCCTTACCGATTCAGTGAGGAGACCATCGATGTGCAATTATTCAGTACGGCGGGCGGGGCCGTCAGCGATCGCGTATCCCTGGATACGCTTACCGGATCCGGTGATTTTGAGTTCAGCGATGTGCTGGTGACGGCAGACAAACAGATTCTGGTGGCTTTTCAACGGCCCGTGGGTTTTATCGATAATAATGTCGGTTATGCCCTGCTAGATACTGATTTAAATATCCTGCGTCGCAATCGGCGCCTTAATCCCACCAATGGCGAAGCCATTCACCCCTCCTGCGTAGAAGTGCCCGACGGGAATCTGGCCGTATTTTGGCTGGACTTTACCGACGCTTTCGGAGGAGAGACCTATGGTCAATTGATCGAACCCGATGGCGACCGGGTAGGTACTGCCAAACGCATCGGACTGAACGACGGACAGGTCATTTCCAATCAATACCCCTGGCCGATCCGCAACGGAGACCGCCTGGCGCTGTCTAATTTTCCCGCAGTAAATAAATTGACCACCCTCAATGATGACCTCGAACCATTAGCCACCATCGACTTTGAAGGATTCCGATGCTATCCGGTAGCCATGGGTAATGGTTACGGAGCCGTATTTCCTCAAGGATTGCGTTTCGCGACAACCTTCGCCAGCACCCAGTTTGTCGTGCTCCAACGCAATGACAATGAATACCAACTCAATACCGACGAGTTCAGTTTCGGGGAACGCTTCCGGGAATGGGCCTTTCGGGAGGATGGTACCGGCGTGGTACTATGGACCAACATTCAAAACGGAGATGAAGTCACGCTGGGTCAGCGAATGAACGGTGCCAATGAACGAGTGGGTGACCCCTTCGTAGTGAGCACCGGCTCCACCAATGGCCATAAAATTGCCCTCGCCGATAACGGTTCTTTCGCTATCTTTTATCAGGAATTTGAGGACTTTATGACCTTTTATTACCTGGCCTTCTTTGATGGGGCCGGCAACCTCATCAGAAGGCGTCCGATGGGCGACACCGGAGGTACCGCCGTTCTGGAAGACTCTCGGGGTGTAGAATACAACCCTGCCAGTAATCAGTATTTATTCTGGGCTCGTGAATTCAATAACGAAGTGAGTCAATTACGGGTACGCCGTACCACTATATCCGGAGACTTTGTCGGATCTGCCCGTACGGTTTTATCCGAAGGAGGTATCGGCACCTTCCGCTGGGTGGTACGCGATAACGGCGAATATGTAGTTGCCTACCGAAAGCTGGATGGCTTTAGCGACCAAGATGTTTTTCTCGCAGTGCTGAGTCAGAACGGACAATTACAAACCGGCCCTTTTCAGTTTAACGAAACGGATGATATTGTAGCAAATAATTCCCACGAAATCTGGGAGAGCTCGAACGGTACGATTTGGGCGCGCTATCAATACGATGGCAATAATGTCGGGCCCGATCAGCTTAGCAGTCCCGTGGTGTTCCGTTCTTTCTCACCGGAAAACGTGCTGGGCAATGAAATACTCATGGATCGCAACGGGAACATTCGCGACCGTTTCAGCTACCGCAACGGGCTTTGGTTCTGGGTCGAACGCTCGGGCGATATTTACCAGCGTCGCTATTCTCCGACCCTGGACACCTTCAGCGAACGTCTGTTCATTCCAGAGGCCGATCTGAGACGGGATTTTCAATTTATACGCCAGGGCAACGAAATGACCATCCTGTTCCGCGAAGCCCG